>JASHQJ010000530.1 GCA_030037595.1 Candidatus Binataceae bacterium | reverse complement strand
CGTTGGAAAAGCTCTACGCGGCTTTCCGCACTTGCTACTCTGCCGACACACCGATCGAAATCTGGCAGAAGATCGAGGCCGAGAAGATCGGCCACGACCGGATCCGCGAGTTCGTCGGTGAACGGCTCAAAACCGGCCATGCCTCGCCTCTCGAACAGGTGGTGTTCTGGTTTGCCATCGCTGGGGTTTCCCGCTCGCTCTCCCATCAGTTCGTGCGCCATCGTATCGGCATCAGCTTCGAGCAGCAGAGCCAGCGTTATGTCAAGTTCAAGCAGGAACGCCTCTCCTTCGTGATGCCGGAGTCATGGACACGGGCCGGATTGGACGACGAATTTGCCGAACTGCTCGGCAGAACCTCGGAACTTTATCGGCTAGCGCTTGATGCCGGCATTCCGGCCGAGGACGCGCGCTTCATTCTTCCCAACGCGGCACCGACCAATTTTCATGTCATGGTGAACTTTGCCGAGATGCTGCACATTTGCGACCTCCGGCTCTGCATACGCGCGCAGTGGGAAATCCGCCGGATGGTCGCGTTGATGCGGGCCGAAATCAAACGCGCGCTGCCTGAAGTCGCGGTCTTCCTGCAACCCAAGTGCGGCGAAAACCGGATGGGCTACTGCGACGAGTCGCTCGAGGATTGGCAAAAGTGCCCGATCGGCAAAGTGCGCCCGCACAAGTCGAGCTTGTTCGAACTCTACGAGCACTATGGTAGCCGCAAGGCTAAGGCGCTCAGCGAGTCTGAATTCCGCGCGGTCGAGGAAAAGGAAATCCTCTAGTCCGCCATGTCCCGTGAGTGAAGTCGCCAAATCGGCCGCGATGGACGAAGCGATCGAGCGGTTTAATCGCGGCGAGTACTTCGAGGCGGCCGAAATGTTCGAGCTCGAGGCGCGCGGCGCGGACGGCGAACTGAAGGTCATTATCGACTCTTTCAACCGCGTCGCGGCCGCGCTCCATCTGCGCTTCGAGCGCGGCGGCCGCCAGGCTGCGATCAATCTGATCTCGCAAGCGATGCTCGCGCTGGAGGACCTGCGGCCCGCCCGTGCCGGCCTCGATCTCGATCGCCTGTACGCGGAACTGCAGGCCTACAGCGAGGAGATTCGCACCACGCCGCGCGGCGAGCACGAGGGCCTCAAGCATCGCGCGCGCCTCTTCCTGGAAAGGCGCCGCGCGCCGAAAATAAACCGCGTCCGCTGAGCGGAGGATTGCGATGGACTTCAGGATTCGCGACGCGCGCGTCTCGGACGCCCCCTTCATCGCATGGTCGATGTGCGAAGCGTCGCGCGGTCATCTGCCGCGCGGATTCTGGGACGTGATGTGTGGGCGTGACGAGGCCGCCTGCCTCAAATGGCTCGAATTGATGGCTCGCGGCGATACCCGCGCGTGGACGAGCTACGCAGGGTTCATGGTCGCCGATGTTGACGGCCGCGCGGTGGCGGCGCTCGAGGGCTTCGACCCGCGAACGGCGACCAACGAAATCCTCACCGCAGCGATCAACCAGGCCACGCGCGACATGGGTTGGGGCGACGACGAGATCGTCCGCATCTACAATCGCTTCCTGCCGTTGCTGAGCTGCACCCATGAATACCAACGTGAGGCCTGGATCGTCGAAAACGTTGCGACGCGCGCCGAATGGCGGCGCAAGGGTCTCAGCGGCGCGCTGCTCGAGAAAATCCTGCAGCGCGGCCGCGAGCATCGTCGGTCTCTCGCACAACTGACCGTGCTGATCGGCAACGATCCCGCGATCCGCACCTACGAAAAGCACGGCTTCACAATAGTCGCGGAAAAGCGCAGCGCGGAGTTCGAGACCGCGCTCGGCGCGCCTGGCATGTACAAGATGACCTGCAGGCTGTGACGCGCGCGATGGAGATCACCCGCGAAGCTGTGGCCGAGGGCCTCGAGCGCGCACGCTACGTCACCAACGAGCGCGTCACGATGGCGATCTACTTGGCGCTCGCGCTGGAAAAGCCGCTGCTTATCGAGGGTCCCGCGGGAGCCGGGAAAACCGAGGTCGCCAAGGTGATCGCCGAAATGCTGCCGGCCGAGCTGATTCGCTTGCAGTGCTACGAAGGCCTCGATGAGGCGCGGGCGCTCTACGAATGGAACTATCAGAAGCAGCTCCTTCGCCTGCAAGCTGACGAGGACCAGGGACTTAGCTGGGAGCAAGTCTCCGAGCACATCTTCTCGCGCGATTACCTGCTCGAGCGGCCGCTCCTGAAAGCGATTACGTCGGTGCGCAAGGCCGTTTTGCTGATCGACGAGATCGACAAGGCGGACGAGGAGTTCGAAGCGTTTCTGCTCGAACTTCTGTCGGATTTCCAGGTGAGCGTGCCGGAGCTTGGTACGCTCAGAGCGCGCGAGCGGCCGATCGTTGTGCTTACTTCGAATCGCGCACGCGAGCTTTCGGAGGCGCTCCGCCGCCGATGCCTGCACCTATTCATCGATTTTCCAGGCGTCGAGCAGGAGCGGCGAATCGTCGAGCTCAAGGTGCCTGAGCTGGATAAGCGGCTCGCCGCCGAGGTGGCACGCTTCGCCGGCGCTATCCGCAAGCTCGGCCTTCGTAAGCCGCCGTCGATCGCCGAAACTCTCGACTGGGCGCGCGCGCTGGTTCGGCTCGGTGTGCGCGAACTTGATACCGAAGCGGTCCGCGCCGCGCTCGCTGTGCTGCTCAAGCATGAGGACGATCGCGCCAAGGTCGAGAGCAAGGCCGCGTCGCTTGCCACGCGCCCGCGATGAATCCGCTCAGCGATCGGCTGCTCGCGTTCATCGGCGAGCTTCGCGCGGCAGGAATCAGCATCTCCGTCGCCGAATCGATCGACGCGATGAATGCGGTCGCTGCCGCCGGCCTTGAGCGTGTGCCGATGCGCGAGGCCCTGGCAGCATCGTTGATAAAAGACGAGGCGGATCGCGAGGCGTTCGACGGCGCGTTCGATCGTTTCTTCGGCGACCCGGCACGCCGGCGCGGAATTCATCCGGATCAGCGTGGCCAGGCTGAGTCGGCGGCGAGCGGGCGCGGGCTTCAAGGTGAAACTCCCATCGCGCAGCGGACCGCGCAGCCGAGACCCGAGGCGGGTCGACCGCAGAAGAAAATTTCCGACGCGAGCAAGCGCTCAGCAGCGCAACTATTGGGTGATGAGGCGACGGACGAAGGCCAAGAGGTTGCCGAGCGCGGAGAAGCCCACGAACGCGAGGGCGAAGGTGGCGAGCAACGCATCGCCGAATCCGGGCCGGGAATCGAAGCTGCGCGCGCGGCGCGGATTCGCGAGCTCGAGCGCACCCCATTCGAACGGTACTCGGACCTCGAGTACGACGAGGCGCGCGGGGCGCTCGCACCCCTGGTGCGCCGCTTCAGAATTCGCCTCGGCCGCAGGCTCCGCGCCGCGAAGTCGGGCCGAGTCGATTTTCGCCGCACGATTCGGGCCGCAACGCAGCGCGGCGGCGTGCTTATCGATCTGAGGCGCCGCGCGCGGCGCCCGCGTCGTCTCGATCTCGTGATCCTGGCCGACATTTCTGGTTCGGTGCGCTATGCCGCGGGCCTGATGCTCGAGTTGATCGCGGGCGCGAGCGGATGCTTTCGGCGGGTCTGCGCCTTCGCTTATGTCGATCATCTGGCGGAGGCGAGCTTCGAGCAGGGTCACCTGGTGACGTCGCCGCCGCTCGATCTCTACGCGCGCTCGGATTTTGGCCGCGTGCTCGCCGAGCTCTGGGAGCGCCGCACAGGCCTTCTCACACGCTCGACGCTGGTCGTGATCATGGGCGACGGCCGCAACAATCGGCGTCCGGCGAGGGCAGACTTGCTGCGCGAGATTGCGCGACTCAGCCGCGGCGTGGTGTGGCTCAATCCGGAAGACGTCGCGCGCTGGGGCAGCGGCGACAGCGCGATCGAGCAGTACCGGCGCTGGGTTGATGCTCTTCTCCCGGCGCGTAACCTGCACGAGCTGCAAACGGCGATGCTGCGCGTCGCGTGAGTTACCTGGCAGAACTCAGAAGTCGAAAATTTCCTTCATCTTGGACATCAGCCAGCGGCGCGTGCCGGCCTTGCCATTGTCGCCCCCAGCCGCATCGAGCACTTCGAGCCGCTCAGCGAGTCGCGTCGCGATAATTTCGCTCATCTGCTCGGCGACTTCCGGATGCGCCTGGAAGAGGCGGGTGAAGCCCTCGCGATCGATTTCGATCAATTCGACGTCGGTCTTGGCGCGATTGGTGGCGTTGCGCGGCTGTCCGGTCATCAACGCAGCCTCGCCGACAAACGATGGCGGCTTCATCTCGGCGACATGACGCATCGAGCCGTCGGCCGCGTGGACCAGCACCTCGACCGTGCCGCGTCGGATTATGTAGAAGGAGTCGCCCTCGTCGCCCTGGCGCACGATCGTCTCACCGGCGCCGTACTCACGCACCTGGACGCTTGGTACCAGCAGATTCAGCTCCTGTTCGGTCAACCCGCGCAGGAAATCGACCTGGCGCAGCTCGGCCATCAGACGATGATCGTCGCGCGTCGTTTTTTCCACTCGTGGCTGGCGCAAATCGATCGATCGGATCGGATAGGGGATTTCGATTGCGTGGCGGCGCAGCACGTACCAGAGCGCTGACACTACATGGTCGCGGACGATTTCCTGCGGGCCGTAATCGTCAAGGCAATACTTGATGCGGTACTGGATCGCGAAGTCGCCGAACTCCCACGCCAGCACCTCCGGCGGCGGCTCCTTCAGGATGTGCGGCGAATTGTGCAAAAGGCGCATCGCAACCTCGCGCACGCGATTTGGCGGCACATCGTAGCTTATACCGATTGAAATCTCGTCGCGGATTGCGCCGTCGCCGTAGTTGACAATTACGTCCTTGCCGATGACTGAGTTGGGCACTTCGAGCCGTTCGTTGGCGCGTGTCACGATCGTCGTCGAGCGCCAGTTCATGCCGCGGATCTGTCCCACGTGATTCGCGGTGCGCACCCAATCTCCCGGTTTGAACGGGCGCTGCAGCTGCATCGTGAGTCCACTGAAAACGTTGCTCAGCGTTTCCTGCAGCGCGAAACCGATCACGGCAGCGAAGACCGTCGTCGTGGTGACGATCGACCACGATTTGAAGCCGAAGTCGGTGTACGCGAAGACGATCAGGACCAGCCCCCACAAAAGGAGCATGATCAGGTCCTTGAAGATGCTCGAGAAATAGACCCTGCGCCGACGCATGGAGGCGTCCACCGCCTCGAGTACCAGCCGGATCAACCCGAACAGGAGCGCGATTATCGCCGCACCGCCGATCTTCTCCGCGGTCAATTTGTTCGGGATCAGATGGGTCGAGATGCTGAGGACGAAGCTGAACGCCAGGAAGAGGAAGGTCGTCGTCGTGAGCGATCGGCGCCGGCTTCGCACCGCGATCCCGATCGCCAGCATCACGAGGGCAAGGAACACCTCGACGCCGATCGCGAGCCGAACCGGCAGGTCGGCGAGTCCGACGAATGTTTCAAGCGCGGAGTACATTACTTCAGCGCCGTCTCTGCGACATCGGCGAGCAGTTTGGTCGCATCGAAATAATTCACTGCGATCTCGCGCGCGGCGCGCGCATGGCCCGGGTAATCGGCGTTGATTTGTTTGATTGCTTCGACCGCCTCGTCGGCATTGTCGAAGCCGAGCAGACCCGCGCCGGTCGGTACAAATCGCTCGAAGCCGGTGCGCTGCGTTACGACAGGGCGGCCCGCCGCGAGGTAACACACGGTGCGATCGCTGAACCATCCGGTGCGCGGGCGCACGTAGATATCCTTGGCCACGGTGAACTCGCCGCGCGAGCTGCTGATGAAGTTGCGATAGGCGTCGAGATCGAGCGACATCGGCACTACAGGCGAGAACTCGAAGCCGCCTGAGATCGCGTCGTCATAGTCGGGGCCCGAAGTCAGATCCGTCGCCAACTCGATTGGCTGATTTGAGCGCCGCGCGACATCGAGCATTTTCTGAAAGTTCACGTGCTTAGACCAGTAGTAGGTCTCGCCGCCTATTTCCATATCGCTGCCGTTGTTACGCCAGGTGCCGACGGTAGTGAAGGCGCGCGGCTCTTGGGCGCCGACACCGGGATGCCATTCGTCGAGCACCACGGGCGGCCGTGTCGGATGCCACTGGATACCGGCGGCGGGCAGCACGCAATCACGCGCGCCGATATTCTGCGCGTATGTGAAAAAGGACTTGTGTGCGCGCGCGAAATCGAGCGCGGTCGGAATCTTGCGCTTCAGCTCGAGCTGGAAAACGCCCGGGTCGGTTTCCAGATATATGAGGCACTTCGCGGCGCGATGCTCGTCGCGCGGCTCGGTCGCGCCGCAGAGATTCACGACCAGGTCCGACTCGCGAAGCAGCTCGAAGCATCGCGCGCGCGTCATCCCGACATATTCCTCGCGCACCGAATCGAGGAATGACCACCGCCCGCCGAAGCCATAGCGCCCGAGCACCTTATCGAGACGCTTCAGGTTGTTGGTGGGATTGGGTACCAGTGACAGCGCGTCAGGATCGTAAACGTGGCCGCGATGATCCTCGATGTAATAAACGTCGAAGCCGAGCGCGCGAAATCCGATCAGATGATGAATCAGTTGCCATACGACGCCCGCGAACGGATAGCGCGCCGCCAGATGCAATACGACGATTTGTCCCTTCCTCTTGCCCTTCACCTTTCCGGCGCGAAACCGGTTCGCGCATCAAACGATAATAGGCGCTGGCACTACCCTCTTGCTATCCGGGCTAGATCGGGGGCGAGCCGATCAAGCGCCTGGCGCCGTTGGCTGATACGCGCTTCGTCTGACTCGCCAAGCTCGCCCAGGAAGATGTTGCGATCGGGCAGAAAAAGCACCGCGCGGTAAGGAAATCCGGGCCGAATAACCGGCCACGCCTTCTTTGCGATGACGCCCTCGATTGCAGCAACCGCGATTCGTTCGCAACGCTGGCCGTCGTCTTCGTAGATGAGCGCGGTGGCGGCGCGAAGCCGCGCCGCGCGCCTTCCGTTGGGCACGCCTTCCATCCGGCGCATAACCTCGGCCACCAGCGCCGCGTCGGAATTGTCGGATTCTTCACCAAGCCATCGATGCGATCGGACTCCCGGCGCGCCGCTGAGCGCGTCAACCTCGAGGCCGCCGTCGTCGGCAATGGTCGGCATTTTCGCGCGCGCGAAATAGAAGCGCGCCTTTAGGAGCGCATTCTCCTCGAAGGTCGCGCCGGTTTCCTCGGGCGAGTCTGTGATTCCCGCCTCGTTGAGCGCAACTGCTTCGAGGCCATGCTCGCCGAGCAGGATTCGATACTCGGCGAGCTTGGCAGGATTTGTGGTCGCGACCAGGATCCGTTTCATCAAGAAAAATCGGCGCGCCGGCGGTCAGCCGCGGCGATGATACGTCACGCTCAGGCCTTGGCGCTCGCGATGCTCTTCGAGTGCCAGCTCAATCAGGCGATCGATAAGCTTCGGCAGCGGCAGGCCCGACGCTTCCCAGAGCTTGGGATACATGCTGATCGCGGTGAAGCCGGGAATAGTGTTGACCTCGTTAACGTAGATTTTTTTAAGATCGCGCCGCGCGAGAAAATCGACACGCGCCATCCCGCGAAGATCGAGCGCCTTGAACGCTGCGATCGCCATCGCCTGGATCTTCTTGACCACCGCGCGCGGCAACTCGGCCGGAATCTTCACCGCCGAGCCGTTCTCGTCAACGTACTTCGATTCGTAGCTGTAAAACTCGTGCGCGCCCTTCACAATAATCTCGCCCGGAAGCGAGGCCTCCGGATTATCGTTGCCGAGGACCGAGCATTCGAGCTCGCGACCCTCGCACGCCTCTTCGATCAGCGCCTTGCGATCATACTGGAATGCGTCGTCGAGCGCGGCCTTGAGCTCCGAGGCGCGCTTCACTTTCGATACGCCGACGGAAGAGCCGAGCGAATTGGGCTTCACGAAAACGGGGAAGCCGAGCTCGCGCGCGAAACGCGCCGCTTGTGCGGGCCGCGCCCGATAATCGGCGCGCGTCAGTGCGTGGTAGCGGACGACAGGAACGCCGGCATCTCGGAGCAGCCGCTTCTGCGCGTCCTTGTCGATTCCGATCGCGGAGCCGAGCACGCCGGCGCCGACGTACGCGAGCCCGGCGAGCTCGAACAACCCCTGCACGGTGCCGTCTTCGCCGTAGGTGCCGTGCAACACGGGAAAGACAACGTCGAGCTCGCCCTCGAGCCGGGGTGCTCCAGGTGCCGTCACGAGCGCACCGTCACCAGGATTCGCGGGCACGAGCGAACGCGCCTCGGGATGCGGCAGTAGCGTGACCTGCGTGCCCTCGGAATCGAGCGCGCCGAGATGCTCGGTCTTTTCGGTGAGCAGCTTGATTGCGTCGCCCTTCAGGAACCATTTGCCGGAGCGATCGATTCCAATCGGAACGATTTCGTACTTGTCGGCATCCATCGCCGACATCACGGTCAGCGCAGAGCGGAGCGAGATCTCATGTTCGCTGGAGCGGCCGCCGAAGATCACTCCGACGCGAAGCCGCCTGTTGTTCTTCATCGATAAGCGCCGCGCCGCCTCCGTCGTCGTTCCGCATCACCGCGCAGCCCGATGATTTTTGCATTTACCAAGCCCGCGTTCGAGCAGGCTGGTCATTGGCGGTAGTTAGGCGCCTCCTTGGTGATGAAGACATCGTGCACATGGCTCTCGCGAACGCCGGCGTCGCTCACGCGCACGAACTTCGCGCGGCGGCGTAGCTCGGCCAGGTTCACCGCGCCAACGTATCCCATCCCGGCCTGCAATCCGCCGACCAGCTGCTCGATATTCTGGGCGAGCGATCCGCGATGCGGTACACGGCCCTCGATTCCCTCGGGCACATATTTGCCGCTCGTGACTTCCTGCTGGCCGTAGCGGTCAACAGTGCGCTCGCTCATCGCGCCGAGCGAACCCATCCCGCGGTAAACCTTGTAGGTGCGTCCCTGGTAGAGAATTGTCTCGCCCGGGCTTTCCTCGGTACCGGCGAAGAGCGAGCCGATCATGACCGAGTTGGCGCCGGCGGCGAGCGCCTTGGTGATATCGCCCGAAAAGCGAATTCCGCCGTCGGCGACGACCGGGATTCCGCGCGGCTCGGCGATCGCGGCGACGTCCATGATCGCCGTGATCTGCGGCACGCCGACGCCGGAAATCATCCGCGTGGTGCATATCGAGCCGGGTCCCATTCCGACGCGGAGCCCGTCGGCGCCGGCCTCAGCCAGCGCCTTGGCCGCCTCCGACGTCGCAATATTGCCGGCCAGCACGTCGAGACCGGGGCATTCGGCCTTCGTCGCTTTGAGGGCGTCGATCACATTCCGCGTATGGCCATGCGCGGTGTCGATCACGAGCACATCGACGCCCGCGCGCCGAAGCGCGGCCACGCGAGCCTCGCGATCGGGACCTACGCCAACGGCGGCGCCGACGCGAAGCCGCCCGAAGCTGTCCTTGCTCGCGTAGGGATGCCGAATCGCTTTGTCCATGTCCTTGACGGTTATCAGGCCGCGAAGGCGGTTCTGATCGTCAACGAGAGGGAGCTTTTCAATCCGATGCGCCTGCAGCATCTCCTTCGCTTCGTCGAGCGAGATCCCGGGCCGGGCCGTGATCACTTTGGTCGTCATCACCTCGCGCACGAGTTTGTCGAGGCGGCGCTCAAAGCGGAGATCGCGATTGGTGAGGATTCCGACCAGGCGGCCGTCGGCGACGACGGGCAGGCCCGAGATACGGTAGCGCTCCATGATCGCGAGCGCGTCGCCGATTTTCTGATCGGGATCGACGGTAATCGGATCGACGATCATGCCGCTTTCGTACTTCTTGACGGTCTCGACTTCGGCCGCCTGCTGCTCGACTGTCAAGTTGCGATGGATAAAGCCGAGGCCGCCAGTCTGCGCCATCGCGATCGCGGTGCGCGACTCGGTGACGGTGTCCATCGGCGTCGAGAGCAGGGGGATATTGAGGCGGATATTGCGCGAGAGGGAGGTCGAGACGTCGCACTGCGAGGGAAGAATGTCGGAAGCCTGGGGCAGCAAGAGCACGTCGTCGAAAGTTAGTGCTTCACGAAGCTCCTGATGCGGCATATGGGACCCTCCTTGGGTAAAAAAAAGCCCGCGGACTTCTCCACGGGCAGCGTTATGCGGTCAGTTGATGCGCGCGGTCCGATTTTTCAGGTGCGCCATGCTTGAAGGTATCGGACGGACGTGAAGGAATCAATACGGGCATGGCGGTGGGCCGGTATGAGATTGGAATCCTCCTGATTGCGGCGGAAGGGCAATCAGCTTCGCATCGATGGCAAGAGGTTCACCCTGTGAAAATCGAGAGTGTTCGCGAAGTCAGAGCCAAGCTGAATCGGCTTATTAGCGAGTTGCCGAAAACCGGCTCCGTCGTGATGACCAAAAACCGCAAGCCATGTGCGGCGCTCATGCCGATCACGGAAGATACCGATCTGAAGACCGTTGCCCTTGCACAGAACAAACGCTTTTGCAGGAGCTCGCGAAGCTTTTTGGAATCACAGACGCGACGCTGAATACCGCGGTATTCCGTCCAAAAGGGGTATTTCTCTGTTTGACTGTTCGTCACCAAAAAGAAAGCAGCCAACCAAACGAAATACAAAGACTATCTCGCTGGAGATGTTCTTCACTGGCAGGGACAGACCTCTGGGAAGACTGATGCACTGATCGTCGACCACGCATCTCAGGGTTGGAAATTTCAGTCTTCGATCGAGATGAATCCAAAACAATTTGCCGATTCAACGTTCCGCTTTGAGGGAAGCTTCAAATATGCGCGACAGGGTCCCGGCCATCCATCGAGCTTTGTATTGACACGCGAGAAGTAGCTCCGGGACTCGTCTCTTGCAGCAAATTTCCTAGCGGCTCGTCCACGTTGGTTGGCGTTTTTCCAGGAATGCGCAAATCCCTTCCTGGGCGTCGGCGTCCATCGCATTAAGGCTCATCACTTCCTTGGCGTAGTCGTAGGCCTTGGCCTGGTCGAGATCGATCTGCGCGTAGAAAGCCTGCTTGCCGATTCCGATCGTGAGTGCGCTTGCGTCGGCAATCTGCCGCGCGAGCCTCATTGTCTCGGACACGAGTTCTGAATCCTTGACCACGCGATTCGCGAGGCCCCATTCGCATGCGGTGTGGGCGTCGATTGGAACTCCGGTCAGCAGCATCTCCATCGCGCGCTTGCGCCCGATCGCACGCGTCAGCGCGACCATCGGCGTCGAACAGAAAAGCCCGATCTTCACCCCGGGCGTTGCGAAGCGCGCGCTCTCGCCCGCCACGACGAGGTCGCAGGTCGCCGCGAGCTGGCATCCTGCGGCGGTCGCGATCGCATGCACGCGCGCGATCACCGGCTGCGAGATTGCCTGCACGGTCTGCATCAACTGCGCGCACAAATCGAATTCGTGGCGATAGAAGGCGAGGTCGCGCGCCTTGAGCTCGGAGAGGTCGTGACCGGCGCTGAAGGCCGGGCCGTCGCCTGCGATAATAACTGCGCGAGCGTCGCGCCGCG
>JASHQJ010000529.1 GCA_030037595.1 Candidatus Binataceae bacterium | reverse complement strand
CGTCGTGTCGAATGTTCCGGAAAATCGAGAGACGACTCTTGCTCGGGAACCGGGGCGCTCACCGCTTCTCGTTGCCCCGCCATCCGCCCGCCCCCCATCGCGCGGCAACCAGGATATTTGCCCATTCATCGCCTGTTGCAGTGATGGATGTTCCGGAAAATCAGAAGCTCGAACGTGGGTGGTAGCCCTTCGCCGCGCGCATCACCTCGGCCACGATATCGGCTTGAGGCATTCCAAGCCTATGCACAATGCACGGGCAGCCTGGCACCGTGCAGGGCCTTTCAAGATACTGGCGCGCGGCGGTGGCGATGTTAGACTTGAGGCGCATACGCCGCTCCTGCGAGCTTCCCTGTAAGGGCACCACCCTTTCTTCACCATTCCAGGCGAACTGTCTTGACGGAGCCTTCGAATCTGCAAAGAGCCGGTAATCGCGAGTCACGAGTCGGAGTGCCCCGCGATATGTAAACATCAGCTGCCGCCGCGTGGGCGATGTTCTGCGCACGAAGTAGTCAAGACCGCGAACTAGATCGCTCTTGCGCCGTGAGGTGTAGGATTGCAGCGTCGATACTGACAGTCCTGCGACTTCGCTCATTTCATGTACGTCATACGGCATGTACCAAGCATAGTCGTTTCGGCGGGCTTCCGCATTCGGGAGAACGTCCTTGACGAAGATCTGAGGGGACGGCGCTTTTGTGATAGACTGGCAAGCGCCACGCGCAAGTGAGCAAAGCCAGCCTCGCAGCTGGGTGCGGTCAAGCGCCCGCGTTCTGGTGCCAAACTGGTGCCACCTTCGGTGCCAAATGAGTGCCTTACGAGCGTATCACCCCATAGCGTTCGGTGAGGCTACATGCACAGATTCTCCCTGTGCCCGTTATGTTTGGTGACTCTCCTTGACCTTTCGTGATATTCGTTCGTGTATAGCCGTTTCGTTCTTACAAGCCGAGGGTCGCAGGTTCGAAACCTGCAGCGCCCAATCACTTCGTGATTCCCCAGACAGCTTAGTGGCACTACAAGTGGCACCTAACACCTCAACGGCGTCTCGGAGGCGCTGGTCACTGAGGTGCGCGTACCTCTCAGTCATGCGCGTGCCGTGATGGCCCATCAGATTGCCGAGCGTGAGAAGGTCCACGCCTCGCATCGCAAGACGCGAAGCAAAGGTGTGCCGTAAATCGTGGAACCTAAAATCAGGGAATGCCTGCACCACGGACAGAGGGAATAAACACGCGGTTGATGAAGTTGTGCGTGTCCCAGGGGAACACGCGTCCGCTCTTTCGTTCGCCTTGAGCGACCAAGAGTTCGCGCACAGCCTCTGAAATCGGAAGCCGCTTCGTTTCGCCTTTCTTCGGATTTCGGATTGTAATGACTGCGCTCGGCAGGTCCACATCCTGCCAACTCAGTCCAAAGATTTCTCCGCGCCTCAAGCCAGTCAGGACTGCGAATGTCACCAAGGCGCGATACTTCTCAGGCAATGCGTCTATCAGCCGCTCCTGCTCTACTTCCGAGAGGCATCTCACCCGCTGATTGTCTTCTCGCAGCTTTTTGATGAATCGGGCTGGATTCTCCTTGACCTTGCCTGATGCAAGAGCGTCATTGAAAAATGCCTTGAGCAGAGAGGAAACGCGGCGAGAATGGTCGTTTGGAGGGAACGGCCATGCTCGCAGTTATGTTGTTGGGCGTGGCGACATTGGAGGCGCATCGTGCAAACGCGCACAATGGCGAGACGTCTCGACCAAACGCGCCACTGCTCCAGCGGCTCCGACCGATTAGGTACTCTTCGGCTAAAAGACGCAGGCTGACGAGGGCGAGAAATCCAATGCCGATGATGCCATTGGAACTCGTTAAAACGAAGGCGAAGACAATCCAGCAGTCATTTCTACGCACTCGATTCCAAGTATCGCCCGAAGCATCTTGAAACGCGGCGCGAACCTGTTCGCACAAGGCTAATCGGGATAGCAATTGTCGAGAACCACCGCGTCTTGGGAGGTGACCTTTAACCAAAATCGAACAGGCCTGGTGGGGGCTATCCTGGGGGTGCCGACGAACTTAATTGTCGCGACTCGTCCGCTGCCTCGGGTGTCTCATGTCTCAGTTTAGTTACTAAAAAGATTTTAGTCTTCCCTAATTATCTTTTGTTTTTTATGTGAAGCATCTGAGACAAGTGAGACAATGCTGAAATTGTAAGGGTTTTCGTGTCTCACTTCTTGTCTCGGTTCGGGTTCTTGCTGACCCTTCAGCCCGAATCGGGGATGAACGCGCGGTCGCTGCGTGGGTACTGACTACTTTGACTTGAGGCGCGGGTCGTTGGCGGAGACGCATTGACCCTTCCGATAGAACTCTACCGACTCTCCGCGACTTCGACTTTGGGCCGACCGAACGAGCTGATTCAAAGCTTGCTCGCATTCTTGCTTGTTGTCGTAACCACCTCGAAAGTGCAACAGGCCCGTTTTGCGCCATTGAGTCAGGGGCGCGCTAACGTCCCCTGTCGGGCTTTCGCTGGTCATTGGCGGCAGCAGCAAGTACCAACTCAAAAGTGCGAGCGCGACTGCGTGGCGAACGTTCATGCGGCGAAGAACCGAAGGGCGGACGGCGTGACAACCGCCCGCCCTCTTGCCAGCGGGTCAAAGGGGAGTAAACCGCGCCGACACTCACAGCCTACTTTCGGTTCACGACCAGCGTCAATCGCGCGTGAGCGTTTACCATGGCGTCTTCCAGCGCTTGCACGCTTCGTTCGACCTCGGCGAGCACCTCAGCGGAGCGTTCCGATTTTTCTTCGCGGAGCGCCTCCAACTGGGCGAGCAAAGCCAATCCTGCAAGCCCTTTAGTCCACTGGAGTTGACCAGTCTGAGTCAGCCGTAACTAACCTTCGCGTCCATAAGAGCAAATGAAGTATTAGGACCGACTGTCTACAATCTGTATTTTCGCTTGCCATTGAGTGTTAGTAGCGGCAGTCTGGTGGGGAACGCTGACCTGTGCACCCTTTTCGCGCCTGGTGTCGGGCGATGCTAACGTCCAGTCAACGACTGGCAGAACACTCTGGGGGATACGATGAGCCGAGGAATCCGGGGAAGAGTGACCAGGTTCGGGAGCATCTTTCCGGCCGCACTGGTCGGGATAATTGCACTGTTCGCGGCGTGCTCCGCGCAGGCAACAAGTTACACAGTCGATACCACGAATGATTCCAGCGGCGCGGGCAACTGTAGTCTTCGCGATGCCGTCAGTGCCGCCAACGGTAGCCCCACCGCGGGCTCAAGTTGTATGACCCCGGGCACCGGCAGCGACACGATTACGTTTAGCGTGATGGGGACGATCACGCTCGGCAGCACTGTGCCGACAATCACGGATGCCAACTTGACCATCGACGGCCCCACGACCTCACCGGGCATCACCATCGACGGCAAGGGGAGGTATCGGGTGTTGTTGGTCGGGACTCGTGCGGCGTTTCCCACACTGAATCTCAACTACCTGACCATCGCGCACGGCTACGCTGCACCCGGCGGCCACAACGGCGGTGGTATGTTTATCCAGAATGCCACGGTCGTGAATGTCACCAACTGCACCTTCTGGGACAATGGCGCAGCAGGTTTTGGCGGCGCGATTTACGGCTTTGACAATCCCCTAAACGTGACCAACTCGACCTTTGCCGCCAACGTCGCATTCAACGGCGGCGCGATTTCCACGACGGGTATCATCACCGTGACGAACAGCACACTCTCTGATAACAGAGCGGATTTCGGCGGTGGCATCGACGGCGACGCCAATCTCAAGGGCGCAATTCTGGCGTCGAATACCGGCGGCAATTGCCAATTTTTTCAAACAGGCGACGACAAGGGCTACAACATCAGCGACGACGACTCCTGCGGTTTCACGGCGACCGGATCAGCTCAGAACGGCGATGGTGTTGACCCGAAGCTCGACGCACTTGGCAGCTATGGCGGGCCAACCCTGACCTTCGCGCTTAAGACCGGCAGCCCGGCCATCGATGCGATTCCGCCAGCCGACTGCACCTATCTTGCGGGACCAAACCCCTGCACGACTTCCGGCTCGATAACCAACCAGCTTACTTGCGACCAGCGTGGCTTTATTCGCCCGGCCCTCGGCCAGGAGAATTGCGACATTGGCGCAGTTGAGGGCGTGGCCGCACCGACTCTCGGCGCACCGGCGGGAAACTGTGCGGACGACTGCAGCGCTGAATTTCTAAAGTGCGTGACGCCCCTCGACCAATGTTTGAGCAAGTGCCGTGGCAACGAACGTTGCGAGGATTTCTGCAGAATAACTTTCAACGAGGTGGCTCAATCTTGTCGCGAAGCTGAGAATAGTTGCATCAGGGCCTGTTCAGAGTGAATACCTAGCGCAATAACGATTTCACACATCCTACGCGCGCAACCGCTCATGCATGGGTCAGCGCCGGATTGCGTGCAGGGACTTTTCCAGAGCGGCCAGCGTTGCCCGATTGTTCCTGCGACCGTTGATGCTACGAAGTGTCCATGAGCAGATGCGGGTGCGTGACCTTTTGGGGCCGGGGAACTCTCCCTCAGAGTTCCCGGGTCACCCCTAATCTTCAATCGGAGGGCGGGCGGAGTCCCAGGGGGGTCAATAGCTAATCGAGATAGCAGTTCGTCTGAAATCCTGCGCTTTGCGAGTGACCTTTGTGCGACAACGCCAAGCCACTGTTGGGGGCTACCCCACGGTTCAACCAAGCGTTGGTGCATTAGGCAATAGATTATTTCTTAATTCGTCGAAGTGAAGGCCATTCTGGTTCGGTCGATAACCGCAGAATGAATTCGAAGAACGAAAGGAACGAAATAAGTCTCTCCTTCTGCTTCGCTTGCTCCTCTTGGACTACGAAAGAAGAAAAAACCCGAGTTCACACAGAGTTGCGAACCCGCTTGGGGGCCGGCCTGGGGTGAGGCGGGCAGTCACGACTGTCGGCATGTTCTAAGGTTGTTGGAGCCTTGGCTACCGTTCGTCTGGGAACTGCCCACAAAAGAAACACGGCGGGTGAGTTACACCCGCCGCATTCTTCTCGAAGGGGTTATTTCTGAGGCTTTCCTGTCCCAAGCTACGAAAGTGACTGGAAGTGAAAGTTCGTAATGATAACTTCCTGGGGACTGCGGGGAGGAGGGATTGATGCCGTTGACTGCCTGGGCGAAATTTCCCATCCAGAAATTCAGATGAAACTTCTGACAGTTGCTATCAGGGATGAACGGGTTCTGATTTGCGGAAGTCGTCCACTGATTATCGGGAGGTGTAGAGGGCAGCGTCGCCAAAGTGAAGGCACCCTTGTATTGCTTGAAAGTGACAGGTTGATTGGCCCCAAGCCACTGCATAACCAAGGATATTTGGGTAGCCGTTGAACTTATCGTGTATCGGCGAATGTTTTGATAGTCTGGCAGGGCTGCATACTTTTGAAGGGTAAACTGAGCATTTCCTTGACACAAGACTGGTACGCCGTCCTGGCACGGTTGTCCGGCAGGATGCCCCCAGCGTGAAATCTCGGCCAAGTCTATTTCGCAAGCCGGATTGTCGGCGGTGCCGGTCTCCAAGCCCGTCAGCGTCAGCTTTCGGTGAGGCGGCTATTGAGCGTCGGAACTGGTCAGTCGGGCGAACATTTGGTCTACCAACGCTCGCGCATTGCAGCGACACGCCTATCGCGGCATAGTGCTCCATGGTCGTCTCTCGATCATGCTTGGAGCAGGGTTCGCGATGCTATCGAACAGAGCAGACGCTTGCTCCGAGGGCGAAGGAGCCTGCTTTAGTGCGTAGCTTTCTTTCCGACGCTTTTTCGCCCTCGGCGATTTGGAACGGACGGATCGGGACAATGAAAGAGAAAATAGAAGCGATTTCAGGGACGGTCACCGGCAACGATCAGCAAGTCGGGTTTCGGGCCATGATCATGAAGCAGGCCATCGAATACAACCTAGCCGGCTTTGCAAAGAACCTGCCCAATGACGTCGTGAACTTCACTATTCAGGGCGATCCCAAACGATTAACCACCGCTGTGTCGGCCATTCAGGAGGGAACGAAGAAATCGTCGGACATCAAGGTCAGCACAACTCAGGGGACGGTCGATCCGGCCCTGAACGCGTTCACAATCTATGCCTGGACGTCGGCGAGCCGAAACATCACCAACCCGTACAATCTTGTCTTCCATCTGCGGCCTGACGACGGAGTGCTCGCGCTGGCCGAAGTCAAGACCGTATGGCATGGCATTCTGCAATCGACTCTGAAAGGCGACGACCTGAAAAAACTGGGCCCCGACGATTGAGCATGTCGCTAGTCAAAAACCTAAACTCGAACGTATTAATGATGCAGACCACCGAGAACCGAGATTGCCACAATAGCGCCGACCGTTTGTGAGCGTCGACAGTTCGGCGCTTGTTTATTCAACGCCAGGTTAGTTCGGATCTGGTTGTAGTAGGGGTGTGGACAATGCGACGCAAGTGCGCCTCGCCGGATCGCTTCCGCCTCACTTCGACACTGCCAATTTTCCGGAACAAGAGAAGCGTATGATAGCGCGGCAGCAAATCACAAAGGGATTGCGGTGGATACTCGACCATCTCTGCACGGACCCGGGCTGTAGGGTGCCAGTATCACGATGTGCTTCCGGAAATCGATATATCGATGTGGCTAGGGCAACTACGAGAACGAGACTGACGTTGCAAGCCTCGGAAGGCGGTAGGATGAGCCAATGGGGGGGTCGCGGCGCGGAGCGAGTTGTCGAGATACATGACCCTACTGGGTTATCGACGACCGCAGGTGAAGTATTGGACCACGAGCCTTCCATCGCGCAGGAAGTCGCATTCTGGCGTCATCGACTGGAAACATGAGCATGCTTCTCTAGTCACTGAACGAGCAGAGGGGAACCATGCCCAAGAAGCCAGCCACCGAGCAGCCTGAATTTCGCGGCGAAGGCGGTGGGCCATGCCCACGTTGTGGTGCGGCGACGATCGGCAAGCACTCGCGAAGGACCGGTCAATTATATTTCGGCTGCTCCAAGGGGCCACACGCCTGTTCGTTCAAAGGGCCGGAAAGCGGCAAGCCTGACAGCAGTTACCAAGAAAGGTGATCTGTGCCGAATTCGCTCAAGCTTGGAAGCGAGCAACCCAAGGGTAGTATCGTTTCTGACTCCGCGCGCGCAATGATCTTCACGCTTATCGGTGCGGTCGTGGTGTTTGCTGCATTCCTGTACTTCGTTTGGTCTATCGCCAATTGAGTTCAACTTCGGGCACGAGCGCCGGCGACTTCTGCTGCCAAACCGTTCGCGATCATCGCCAGCAAGCATGCGAATCAGCGATCGCATACGATTTGACGCTCGGATCGCGACTCGAATCTGGTCGAGCTTCGGGTTCCCACGCCGTTTGCGGGGTTTTTGGCCTGACGGCAAAGCCATCGAATCACGGCAGAGGCCCGCCACCCAGCTCCGAACGCAAAATTGGGCGGTCCGCGAAGACCCGATTCGACCGTGGTCGAGGATGCTTTGATTGTCTCTGTTCGACGGTCCAAATTCCACAAACGGCATTCAGGTGGCCGACCGTTCGATCCCGTAGCTGTGGTCGCTGTATTCTTCCCCCGCGAGATAGGATGGGTTCACCGCGATTGGTCCCGTAATGTGAGGTTCTCATCGGGAGGGGATCCTGAGCGGCCTCTAACCCCCAGATGACTAGATCATCGACTGCCAGTAAAGCTGGGCGTCTTGAGCTCACCAAGAAGGCGAACGTCGATGACGCGATCGCCGCAATCTTCAAAGCCTGTCTCGATCACTGGACGGCGAACGCAGTGACTGTTCTTCGCGGACGAGATCCCGAGGGCGTCCACCAGATGCGTGTCGGTTTGCGACGGACACGATCGGCGATATCGGATTTCAAGCGGATCATTCCGGCTGCTCAACTAGTCTGGATCAGACGCGAGACCAGTTGGCTTGTGACGAGCCTCGGCATGGCTCGCGACTGGGACGTGTTCCTTACGGAGCTGCTCGCACCGGTTCTAGCGGTGCGACGCCGAGACCGCAGTCTTCGTCTTCTGCAGATGGGAGCTGAGCGCGCCCGAAAACTGGGCTATGGGCAGGCGCGGAGTGCGGTTCAATCCCCGCGCTATGCGTCGCTGGTGGCCCGAATGCGCTCGTGGCTCTCAGAGCAGGATTGGAGCGAGGCTCGGAGAGCAGACCATGAATTGCTGGCCGAGCCCGCCAAAAGGATGGCCGCAAGGCTGCTCGCGAGAAGACATCGTTCGGTGCTCAAGCGCGGCGGCGAATTCACTGACCTCACACCGGTGGAGCGCCACAAATTGCGTATCGCACTCAAAAAGCTGCGTTACACCGCTGAATTCTTCGGCTCTCTGTTTCCGGGCAAACGTCAGGATTCCTTTCTTAACGCACTCGCCAAGATGCAGGACAGCTTGGGTCATTTGAATGACGTTGTGGTGGCGGAGCATCTACTGCAGAACCTCTCGGAGCCGCGCATCAATCGACGAGAATTGTCGATCGGGATCGGCATTGTGATTGGCTGGCATGAGCACGGCGCCAGCCGCTCGGAGGATGAAGCCATCCGGAACTGGCGCGCGCTTCGTCACTGTGAGGTCTATTGGTAGTTGGCTCCGGCCGGTCCGCCGCCGTATCACACCTGAAGTGCCTAACCGAGCACCTCGTGCGCGCGGCCCTCGTACGGCGATGTCTCGTGGGTGGGACATGCCGCTGCTCGACGTCAACTATTTTTGCCGGCGTGTTGCCTCAACCAAGAATGTTACTCCCGATAATCCGTGTTGCCTCAACTGAGACCGTTACTCAAACTTGACCTCTCCCGAGGTTGTCGTTTTCACTACATTTTGGCTAACCAGTGCTGTGTTGGAGGCGAGGATCTCGATATCCGCCCCGGCGAA
>JASHQJ010000047.1 GCA_030037595.1 Candidatus Binataceae bacterium | reverse complement strand
TAATTTCATCACGCCGCGAGGGAGAATTAAACCCAGCACGGTCGAAGCTGGGTTGAGAGTTGCGACTTGAGTGTACCATTCCTGATCAGTCCTCCGCGAGCCGTGATCGAAAAGCGAATTGAGGCGCGATTTTATCGGACCGGAGATGACAACGAACCGGTCAGAGAATGGCTCAGATCGCTGGACCAAGAGGATCGAGTCCTCATCGGCACGGACATAAGGAAAGTTGAGTACGGGTGGCCGATCGGGACGGCGATTTGCCGTCCAATCGGACCAGAGCTTTACGAGATTGGAACGAATCCGTCGAGCAATCGAATTGCGCGAGTGCTGTTCTGCATCGTCCAGGGCGAGATGATGGATTCATGAAGAAGTCACAGAAGACTATACAACCAGACTTGGCACTGGCGATCGATCGCAAGCGGAAGCTGGAGATGGAACTGTGAAACGACGTAAGCAGGTTGGCGCTTCATTCTAAGAGTGACTCGCTGAAGAGAGCATTCTGGAAGAGGTTGACGCCCCAGCCTTAAAGGCCGTCATCGCTTGGCAAGTGAAGCGCGGAATGGGGGAGAGGAAAATTTCGAAGTCCGAGATGGCGCGTGCGATGCGAACCGGCCGCGCCGCTCTCGATCGTTTGCTCGACCCGCGAAACGAACAAGTCACGCTGCGACGATGGTGCGCGCGGCCAAGGGCTCGGCAAGCGACTGAAGCTGGAGCTGGCTTAACTTCTGATCCTACGGGCGTGTTTCGGCAGCCCGCGGGACTTATCCGTTACGCCGAGTCTTGCGGCTGACTGGCGCCGTCGCGTCAAGCCGCCGCAACGCGGTATCGACCGACACGCTACGCTCGCGAAGACGCCGCTGCAGAAGTCTGCGAAAGCCGGATGGTCTTCAATCAGCCGGTCGATCAAATCGTCGCTGCGCTCCAGCGGAACCAGCTGGAACGACGGTCTGCCGTTGACCGTGAGCACAACCGGCTCATCATGGCAGAGTCGGCCATAGCGACTCAGCTTGGCTTTGGCCTCAGTCAGTGGAACGACTTTCATGAATAGTGAACGTCTCGCCTCGTACGAAGAGTTAATAGCCCCGCTTTTCTCCGACGAGCACGATCGTGACGCTGGCTTCGGTCTCGTCAACCTTTGAACAGCACCCTGAAGCGCCCAAACAACCTCAGTTCTCGGCGCGCTACGGGGTTCGGCCGCAAGACTTAAGATGCGTCGTCCTCGCCAGCGGTTGCGATGAGAGCCGTTCGACGGCTGCTTTTAGAACTGCTCGAGCTTCCTAAGGGCCTAACGCTTTGAGATCGTCAATGACCGATTCTTTCAGCGTTACCATCCACGGCAGCACTCCTGCCTTCTATCGTAGACTGTTATTTTGGTCTATCAGAAAAAGGATCCGGTAGCCGTTGCGCAGCTACTTCTTCAATGCGGCGATGACCTGCTCCACGATCGAGTCCGCCTTCGCTCGCATCTCAGCGTCGGTCGCGTCCTGGATCGGATGGGCCACGAACACGCGCCGCACCTCGGGCAATCCCAGCGCCGCTGCCTGCTTTTCCGCCGCGTCAACGAACACGTCCGACGCGATCATGACCGCCGGCTTCTTATTGATCTCGAACCAGACTGAATCGTGCACACTGCACGTTGTGCACGACCCTCAATCGGCTAGCGCTTCGATAACGAAGTCGCTGTCCTCCGCGATACGGCGGCGCAGCTCGTCGGGCGCCGGCTTGGTGAAAGTTGGTTTGCGATAACGCTTGACCTCGACGCCAGGCAGCCGATCCATCAGGTGATCGGCCAGCCGATCGATCAGCACGTCGCCGCGCGGCTTCGCGATATCGAGCATGGCGACCCGGCCGCGAACCTCGCCGCTGCGAGCGGCGAGTGTGCGCCGGATCGGCACGCGCTCGTCGGTGGGATCAAGAATGACCTGCTTCATGGCGCCTCCTCGATTTTCCGGCTGACACTCGACGAGCCCATCGGGCCCGACACCCAACCGGCAAACACGGCGGAAAACTTACCGGCTTCGCCGCCGGCGACGATGATATTGATATACTCGGGCTTTCGGAATTTCGGAATCTTCTGGGCGAGCTGATCGGCCGTAGGGTTCGCGAGTCCCATCGCCTTCAGCGCAATACCCTCGCCGCTCTCCGCGTCGGGAATCAGCTCCCGAATCGGCCGCGACGTCACTTCCTGGATACGCGCGCGCACTTGCGTCTTGGTCCACTTGTCGCGCGCGATCGTGTCGGCGTGCTCCGGGCAAATAACCAGCAGCACTTCGCCTGAGCCGTGCTGCTTCGGATGCCAGCATGCCTCGAGTCCAAGTCCGAGGCTGCCGCCGAGCGCGCGCGCCGTGCGCGAAGTCTGATCGGCAATCTGGCGCGAGCCGGCCTCGAGTCCAAACACGGTCACGACGTTGTCTTCCTTTTTGAATCCGCGCTCAACGTGCAGCGGCTCGAAGGGACTGCGCTCCTCCCACTCGGCGAAGCAGGTGGTGAACTTGCCGATCGCGCCAAGGGTAGAGCGTTCGATATCTCCCGGCTTCGCGCCGCCGACATTCCGCAGCACGAGTTTCAACGCCCGCCCGATCGTGGCGTTGGGACGCGTTCCGTACCCGAGCGCCATCATCCCCATGTTCATGCCGAGCGAGCGGCGAATCGGGCCGTTGACGACGATCACCGGCGTCGCGCCCCACGTCGTCGCCATCACGCCGTGGATATTGAACTCGTCGGTGCAGACGGCCTGCAGCGCGGCAATCACTACCGGCAGATACTCGGGACGCGCGCCGGCCATCACGGCGTTGATCGCAACCTTCTCGACCGTGACTGGCGCGAGGTTGGGCGGCGCGATCGCGATCACTTCGCGCGGATC
This sequence comes from Candidatus Binataceae bacterium, assembly GCA_030037595.1. Taxonomy (GTDB): domain Bacteria; phylum Desulfobacterota; class Binatia; order Binatales; family Binataceae; genus JASHPB01. The sequence continues at coordinate 2,263 of JASHQJ010000047.1, read as the reverse complement.
GCGCCGCGTCCCGGTGAGCATCCAACGGACGCGCTCAGGCGTCGGCGGCACCACGGGCAGACCGTCGGTGAGGCCGCGCTCGAACATGAACTCGAAGACATCTTCTTGATCGCCGAGCTCGATTCGCCGCGCCGTCATCCGCTCGCCGCGCGCCTCACCAGCTAGGCGTTCTGCGATTTCAGGCTCGACCGACTTCGAGCCGCATCCCGGGTGCAGCTCCGGCATCGAATTCCAGTCGAGCGCGGGCGCCGCGGTGCCGCTCAGGCGCGCGAGCTCGGTCATCAAGGTGCGCCAGTCTTCGCGCGCGAAGCCGACGAAGCGCTTCAATTCTTTGCCCGCGGCGTCGGCGAGAATCACGGTCGGCACCGTTTCGAGATCGTAGGCGAACGACACCTTGAGCGCGGAATCATCGAGCATCGGCAGAGTTAGATGATGATGCTCGACCAGTTTTGCGTTGCCGTCGCGATCCTGGCCCACGGCAAGCACATCGACGCTTGTTCCGAACGCGCGATGCGCCGCCTCAATCAGCGGCATCGTGATGCCGCAGGTTGGGCAATCCTCTTTCACGAAACAGAGCAGCCCGAGACGGCCGGTCGGGAACTTGCGATCGCTTCCGGAGCCATCGAGAAGGGAGAACGACGGAAGCGACGTTGCTGACGCGTTGTCCATATTACTCTTGCGGCGGCGCCGACGCCGGTTCGCCCTCGGGCAGCAGCTCGAAGCGTCGATGCATCGGTTCGTAGAACTCGACCGACGCGCTCATGTAGCTCTTTCCGTTGATTCCGCCCGCGATCAGCACCTTGCCGTCGTCGAGCAAGGTCGCGGTCTGATCGAGCCGCCCGACATGCATCGGAGGCAGCTGATCGAACCTGGCCATCGTCGGATCGTAGAGATCAGATTCCTTGGAACCGAGCACGACCGGCCCCTGCTGGCGCCATCCTCCAGCGACCAGCACCGAGCCATTTGTCAGCAAAGTAGCGGTGCCCAGATAATGCGGTCCGTGCATATCCGACGCCTTCTGAAAGCTGTGCGACTCAGGATCGTAATACTCCGCGGTATTGAGCGGCGCGAACGAGGCGATATTGCGCGTGCCGCCAAACGTGCCCGCGAGTAGCACGCGCGAGCTCTTGCCGCCGACGATCAGCGCGCGCCCGTCCTGCAACCGAACCGCGGAGGCGCCGACGCGATCACTTATCATCGGCGAACTGATGAGACTAAAAGTTCCGCTTCGCGGATCGTAGAGTTCGCCGTTGCGATACACGATGTAGCCGCCCGGCATTCCCGCGCGTCCGCCGCCCGCGATCAGGACCTGGTCGCTCAAGAGCATCGTGGCGGTATGCGCCTCGCGCGGCACCGTCATGCTTCCCGTGGGGCTGAAGGTTCCGACTCCGGGATCGTAAATCTCCGCGGTCGAGATTGTATGCTGCCCGTTGTCGCTGCCGCCTGCGATCAACACGCGCCCGTCATTTAGTAAGGTCGCAGTGTGCCCCTCGCGCGGCACCGACATCGAGCCCGTGGGCGAGAAGGTTCCGGACGCAGGATCATAGATCTCGGCACTCGAAAGTTCAGCACGATAGCCGATATTGCGCGCGCCACCGGTTACCAGCACGCGGCCGTCCTTGAGCAGCGTGATCGTTTGGCCCTGACGCGGATCGTTCATGCTGCCGGTCGGCTCAAACGTTTCGGTCGCCGGATTGTAGAGCTCGGCGCTGTTCAGCACGCCGCCGACGAGTCCGGTTGACGTGCCACCACAGATGAGCACCTTGCCGTTGAGCAGCTTGACCGCGGCGGCGTCTGCGCGCGGCGTGGTCATAGAGAGCGCCATCACGCGCTGCCCCTGCGGGTTGGTGACGTAGACTGGCGCCTCGGTGATCCCGGCACTGGAGCATCCGGCGGCGAGGGCGGCGATGGCGCAGAGAATCGTGCGAGCGGTGAAGGAAAGTCGAAGTCGCATTGGCATCGGGGATCGAAAGGCCTCTCAGGGCGGGCTATACCCGCCGCGGCGATAACGGTCAACCAAAGAATCGCAGCCGCGCCATCGGAAGAATAAAAAAATCGCGGCGCCTTGACAATCGTAACTAATCGGTTACAAGTCAACACAATATGAACATTGATCCCGTTCTCGCGGCGCTCGCTGATCCGACCCGTCGCGAGCTGCTCGCGCGCCTTGCGCGCCGGCCGAGCCGCGCCGGCGCTCTCGCCCTGGGGCTCCCGATGAGCCGGCCTGCGGTGGCCAAGCACATGAGCGTGCTGAGACGCGCGC
>JASHQJ010000528.1 GCA_030037595.1 Candidatus Binataceae bacterium | reverse complement strand
CGCCGATCAGAAGCTGAAGGAACTGCCGGAGCTGCCGCCCGGCGCGACATTCAATGCGGAAGAGCAGGCCAAGTATCGCGACTTCAAGGAAGCTCGCCGCGGCGCAGCCGATTACATGGCGATGGAGGGCGAGTTCAAGAAGTATCTGGACGACGTCTATTCGGAGCCGCCGATCCAACGCGAAGCGCTGACCGACGAGTGCGAGATCCTGGTCGTCGGCGCCGGCTTCGGCGGCCTGCTGCTCTGGCACAAGCTGAGCCAGGCCGGCTTCACCGACGTGCGTTTCTGCGAGAAGGGTGGCGACGTCGGCGGCACATGGTACTGGAACCGCTATCCAGGCATCGCCTGCGACGTCGAATCCTATAGCTACCTGCCGTTGCTCGAGGAGATGGGGTACGTCCCGTCGATGAAGTTCGCCTCGGGCTTCGAAATCCTCGAATACTGCCAGAACATGGCGCAGAAGTTCGGGTTCTACGACCATTGCCTGTTCCACACGACGGTCGAGGCGACGACATGGGACGAGGCGTCCGGCCGCTGGATCGTCGAGACGGATCGCGGCGATAGAATGCGCGCGCGTTTCGTGATCCTGGCCAACGGCATCCTCACCACGCCAAAGCTCGCGCGTATCGCCGGGATGGAGAAGTTCAAGGGCGCGTCGTTTCACACTTCGCGCTGGGACTACAACATCGACCTGCGCGGCAAGACGGTCGGCATCATCGGCACCGGTGCAACCGCGATCCAGGCGATACCCGAGCTCGCAAAGATTGTCGGGCAGCTCTATGTGTTCCAGCGCACGCCGTCCTCGGTTGACGTGCGCGACCAGCGCGCGACTACAGATGAAGAACGTGCGACCTGGGCCAACGAGCCCGGATGGGCGCGGGCAAGACGTGCTCGGTTCTCGAAGATTTCGGCGGGCCGCACCGCCATCCAGGCCAACGACGACTACCTGGCGGGCAAGATCAAGGACGTCAAAGAACCCAAGAAACACGACCATCCGATCAGCGCGGAGGACCTGCTCAAGAAACAGCTCGATTCCAACTTCCGCATCATGGAGCAGATCCGCGCGCGCGTGGACGCGATCATCAAGGACCCGAAGACTGCCGCGGCCCTGAAGCCGTACTATCCATATGGCTGCAAGCGGCCCACCTTCCACGACGAATATCTGCCTACTTTCAATCTGCCGCACGTTCATCTCGTCGATACCGCGCCGCGGGGAGTATCCGAGATCAATGAGCGCGGCATCGTTCATGAGGGAGTCGAATACCCGCTCGACGTGCTGATCTACGCGACCGGCTTCCAGTGGATGGGGACCTCGACCTTCAACATGGTCACCGGCCGCGGCGGCCGCAGCCTGAAGGAGAAGTGGGAAACTGAGGGGACCAAGACATTCCTCGGCCTGCATAGCCACGGCTTTCCCAACCTGTTCATCGTTACCGGTCCGCAGGGGGGAGGTGGCAGCTTCAACTTCACCGACGCGATCGATGCGCACGGCGACTACGTCGTGTGGATGCTACAGACCATGCGCGAGCGCGGCGCACGTATCGTCGACGTCCGCAAGGAGCCGGAAGAGACGTACGCGGTGCATTGCCGCGACGTTGACATCGCAACCGCACCGCTACGCGATTGCATCTCCTACTACAATGGTGAAGGTAACGCGGCGCCAGGAAGCCTCGCCTACTACGGCGGCGGCAAGTGGCACAAGTATCGCGTCGCAGCGCAATCGACGCTCGAGCCCTATATCTTCGAAAGCGGAGAATCCGACTCGTTGACGGCCAAGTGAGACCGCATCTGTCCAGAACCGGAAGGCTGATTTTATGAGTAAGCGCGCGGTCGTCGTTGTCGATATCCAGAACGAGTATTTCCCGGCGGGCAAATTGCCGCTGATCGGTATCGCGGAAGCGGCCGCCAACGCGGCCAAAGTTATCGAAGCGGCACGGTCGAAGGGCGACGAAGTCATCTATATTCGTCACGAAAGCGCAGCTGCGAATGCGCCCGTGTTCACACCCGGGTCCAATGGAGTGGAGATCAATTCCGCCGTTCGACCGCGCGAGGGTGAGCCGATAGTTCTCAAGCACTATCCCAACGGGTTTCGCGATACCGGGCTCAAGCAGATGCTCGATGCGAAGGGCGTCAAGGAAGTCGTAATCATAGGCGCGATGAGTCACATGTGCGTCGATGCGACGAGCCGGGCGGCCGCCGACTTCGGCTACAACACCGTCATCATTCACGACGCGTGCGCCACCATGAATCTCGAGTTCAAGGGCACGACGGTTCCGGCCGCCCAGGTGCACGCTGCCTTTATGGCAGGCCTGGCGTTCGGCTACGGCAAGGTAACGACGACGAGCGAATACCTTTCCTGACTCGCCCGGCCTGCCCGATCAGCCCCTGGCTACTGCCCCCTGGCTACTTCCGCGATCGCCTCCCGGATGATATCGACGACGACGCCCGGCGCCGTGATGATTGGCGTGTGGTCGACAGGTTGCGACCGCACGCGCGCGTGCATCCGCTCCGCCATGAAGCGCTGCGTATCTTGGATAATCATGCGGTCCTGCTCCGCCATAAGGAACCAGCTTGGGCGGTCCTTCCACAATGGCCGATTCACAGGCACGGTGATGCACGCAGGCGAAATCGGCCGCTGAACCGCGGTGAGCAATGCCAGTTCATGCGGGGAGGCATTCTGCGCGAACGCCGCTGGGAATGCCTCGTCAGGCAGATAGATCAGTCCGTTCTTGTCGGGCGCCAACCTGGGAGCCAATGGATGAGGCTTGTTACGATAGAAGACATCGGCAACCCTCTCGCCTTCGTCAGGAGCAAGAGCGGTAACGTAAACAAGCGCCTTTACTCTCTCATTCCGTGTGGCCGCGATCACGGCCCCGGCGTACGCGTGACCGGCAAGAACTATTGGTCCCGAAACTCGCTCCAATGTGCGCTCAACAGCGGCGGTATCATCGGCAAATGATGTAAGCGGCAATGGCGCCGCGAGAACCTTTAAGCCTTCGCGAGCCAGCGGCCCAATAACTTTTGCCCAGCTCGTTCCGTCAGCCCACGCTCCGTGCGCCAGTACGACGCTCACATTGTTATGCGGCATCGGTTCTCTCCTGCTGCCGGCGAAGCAATCGGTCGGCCACGTCGTGCAGATCTGCACCGACGGTCTGCGGCTGCGGGCCAACTCCCAGCACGTCATTGCCGATCCGCTTGATCAAAGCACCCTGCCAACCGGCAGCGACCGCGCCCAGCGTGTCCCAGGTATGACAAGCGATGAGGCAAAGCTCCGACGGCTTAACTCCGAGTTCCTTTTCGACATGAGCATAGGCCTGCCGCGAAGGTTTGTGATGCTTGACCTCGTCCGCGCTAAAGCGGCGTTCGAATAAATCGGCAATCCCACCATGTTCGAGTTGACGCGTCTGCACCTCCAGCGAATTGTCCGTTAATGTGAATAGCCGGAATCCCACCTTGCGGAGCTTCTCAAGAGCTGACGGCACCTCCGGGTAGGGAGGCATCGTCGAAAATTTTTCAACTAATTCTTTCCTGTCCGCGTCCTCGATCTTTGTTCCGCGCGTGTCGGCCAGCATCTTCATCACGGCCGAACCGATATCGGTGAAAGGTACATAGCATCCGGCTACCGTCAGGGCTGAGGAATAGAGAATCAGGTTAGCGAACCAAAGACGCATCGCGCCTTTGTCACGGAAGATACGCTCGAAAGTCGGTTCCATAGTCGTGAGATCGAGCAAGGTCTCATTAACGTCGAAAACGATAAGGGGCAGCGCAGCCATCTTACTTGTACTCCGATTTTCGAGATAGGATCTGAGACTCATAAACGCGAAGTAGAACTATTTGCTTTGATTCGAACTCAGCGTTCTTTCGAGGAAGCGGCGAATTGCCGCGGCAATCTCCCGAGCGTGAGTCTCCAACGCGAAGTGGCCGGTAGGGAGAAACTCGACTTCTGCTTGCGGCACGTCGCGGCGAAATGCCTCTGCGCCGGCGGGTAGAAAGAACGGATCGTTCTTGCCCCAGACCGCGAGCACCGGAGGCTTACGCTCGCGGAAGTAAGCCTGGAATTTAGGATAGAGCGCAACGTTGCTCGCGTAGTCGAGCAGCAAATCGAGCTGGATCTCGTGCGCTCCGGGGCGGCTCAGATAGTAGTCATCGAGCGAGCGGCCATCGGGCGACACTAGCGACGGATCGGCAACGCCATGGGTGTACTGAAAGAGCGTCGTTTCGGGCGTGAGAAGACTCCGTAGCGCGTCACGATTCTTCTGGCTCGGCTCGCGCCAATAGGCTCGAATCGGATTCCAGCCATCACTCAGCCCTTCTTCGTATGCGTTCCCGTTCTGGGAAACGATCGCGGCAACCCGCTCCGGATGCTTCAGGGCGATGCGCAATCCCACCGGTGCGCCATAATCGAAGATGTAAGCGGCGAAGCGGTCCAAGCCGACGACCTCGGTAAATCGATCGATACCGTCTGCAACGTTGGCGAACGTGTACTTGAATGTCTCGCGGGAAGGCATCGAGGATTGACCAAAGCCAGGCAGGTCCGGCGCCACCAGGTGATAGCTGTCCGAGAGAAGAGGAATCAGGTCACGAAACATATGGCCGGCGCTCGGGAAACCATGCAACAGGAGCAGCGTGGGCGCATCGGGGCGGCCGGCTTCACGATAGAAAATCTTGAGACCACCTACATCAGCGGCACGATAATTAACCGTTGGCATCGCGCTACTCCTGCAATTCCCTGTTGTTTCTTATTTGCTGACAGGTACGCCAGTCCTTCGATGATTAAATTCGCGCGTGGTTACAGTCGAGCCGAGTAAGCGCTCTACCGCGCCTGATCGGACGGCAAAGTGCCCGCTCATCTCGACCGAAAGAGCAGAGCCTGAGGGAATCTTTCGGACTTTCTAACCAATGTCAGCGTTTCTAAGGCGCCAGACTAGGTCGAATCCGCTCCTCAAGGAGTCCAGAACGAGCACTTGTGATCTGAGGCAAAGTTATCGATGGTCTCCGGGCTTGGGAGCAGGATCGATTGGACTTCCTGTGTTCCTGCCTGGAACCGCGGCCAACTTGGTGCCGCACGGAAGTTAGGATTGCCCTGCGCCGCGAACTGCGTCCAGTATCCAATCCAGGTCTTCGAAAGCTGCAATTGAGCGGCATTCAGAAGGTCGGTTCTCAACAGGTACAAGACTTCAGACGAGTGGTAAGCGCCAAGCGGAAAACTGACCGGGCGATCGAAGAACGACGGCGCAGTTTCGTCGCTGAACTCGTAGGCATAGGTCGGTGTGTACTGCGAGAGCGCGTTGTCCCCGATAAGTGCCGGGCAGGCATCGACGCGATCGGTGCCGGCAGCACCGAGGGCGATTGACGGGTTGTCGCCGTAATTGCTGAGCGGATAGAGGTCGAGCACCGTGGCTACGAATGGATCGCTCTGCGGCAGTTGCAGCAGATTCGCGATTGCTCCGGGATACTGGGCGACGGTCAGCGGTCCGGGACCGAAGTCGTACTCTATAGCCACCACGAAGCGGTAATCGTCATGACTCATACCGGCGATCACTTGTACGTGGTTGAATCGTCCGCTGGCGAACGCGTCAATCGGCTTTTGACGCAGTAGTGTGCCGTCGATAATCGGGAAAAAATCGCCGGGCTGTGCCGCAACGAGCTTCGATGCCGGGACATTTCGCAGGCACCTGGCGGTGGTACAGCCAAATTGCTGCGCAAATGCCACTCCGGAGGCCTCCGCCGTGCTTATTGGAACGATTGCAGTCTGATAGCTCGCCAACCCCTGATAGGACCCACTCTGGGAGATTGCCCGCTGAAACAGTCCCGCGGCAGTTGGCGAAGCGAGCTGAGAATAGACGCTGAGTCCGCCCGCGGACGTTCCAAAAATCGTAATCCGGTTGGGATCTCCGCCGAACCCCGCGATATTGGCGCGCACCCACTTCAGCGCGAATTGCTGGTCCATCAGACCATAGTTGGCATTGAGATGACCTTCGGCGTCGATCGCCGGATGGGCATAAAATCCCAGGGTGCCGAGACGGTAATTCATCGACACGATGATCACGTTGCCGCCATTGAGCAACGCCGGCGGGCCGTCGAACGCGCCGCTCAAAATTGCCAATCCGCCGCCGTGAATCCAGACCATCACCGGCAAACGCCCCGGGTAGGAGAAAAACGGAGGATGCGGCCGATAGACGTTCAGAAACAGGCAGTCCTCGCTGCCAATGACTTCACCCGGCTGAGAACCGCGCTGTGTACACACGCTGCCAAAACTTGTGGCGTTTAAAATGCCGCGCCATGGGCCATGCGGTTGAGGCGGCAGCCAGCGGAGGTTTCCCACCGGCGCCGCCGCGTACGGAATGCCGAGGAACTGGTCCACCGCCCCATTCTGAACGCCTCGCAGCAAGCCATTCTGCGTCACGATGATGCCGGTAGAACCGCTCGCGCTGCAGAGCGAGCTCGCGGCAAATATCAATAAGGCAACCAGCGCGGCAGAGATGGACCAGGTTCCGGGTCGGGCACTATGTTTGGCGCGAGGGCCCAAGTTAACCATTCCATTCATTTCCATGTCAGCACGGTTGTTTAACGAGCTGGTTGACCATTGCCAACCCAATATTCGCGATCTTGGAGTGCGGGCTTCATTACGGCGGAAGCCTACCATACGGACGAGGCACTCTATCAAACTGTAGGGGACCAGGCGACTCGTGGTGCTCTCGCTTCGCCGGTCGATCGGATCACCGAATAGCCGCTCTCGACTCAAGATCTCGAATTGGCGCGCGCCGAAGGGAGCGTGATATATCGATTCCAAGCCAGAACTTTTGATAACGCCGCTTGGGAACGCGTCA
>JASHQJ010000527.1 GCA_030037595.1 Candidatus Binataceae bacterium | reverse complement strand
CGCCAAGCGGCGAACGGCGCTTAAGCGCTACGGCTACCCCGAGGAGGTCGCGCACATCACGTTCAGCGTCTGCCTGCCTGCGGCGTCGTACTTGACAGGCGCAGTAATACCGGTTGACGGCGGGTTAACTATTCGCAACGCCTGACTGTGATACTTGATCCCAGTGCGCCGGTCCTGGTAACCATGCGTTGACAGCCGCTCTTGACGCATGTGTGACACCGCGTCAGCTTCGGTCCTAAAATCTTGACCTGCGCAGCGCGCGAAAGGACCGGTCATGGCAAAAGCTCCAGGGAAACCTTCTAAAGCGCCTGTTAATAAGCCGGCGAAGTCAGGCAACGGCAAATTCGCGGTACAGCGAAAGTTCGGCGAGCCGAGGCCCTCGACCACCGAGTTGCAATGGACATTCCCGCACAAGCCGAAAGGGAACGAAAAATTTCAGGACATCCCCGCCCATCGCATTCCACCGCCGTATCGGATGGCGCTGGATTCGGTACTGCCGGCGGAACAGATGGCGACCATCACTCAGTCAGGGCGCGTGGTTTGTCATATCGTGGGCGACTGCGGTGGGATAAACAAACCCGATCCGCAGAAGCTCGTCAGCGATCACATGGAGGACGATTTTCAGACACCGGACAAATCCGCAAGGCCATCGTTCTTCTACATATTGGGCGACATAGTTTATTTCTATGGCGCCGAAAGCGAGTATCACTCGCAGTTCTATGATCCTTATCGCAGTTATCCAGCGCCTATCTTCGCGATTCCGGGAAATCACGACGGCGACCTGGATCTGACTCAGCCGAACCGACCCCTTTCGTTAGCCGCGTATATGCAGAATTTCTGTAGTGTAACGCCGGTCATCGATCCCGCGGCCGGCGACGTCGATCGTCATACGATGACCCAGCCTGGTGCTTACTGGACGCTGGATACTCCATTTGTCCGGTTCATTGGTATCTACTCGAACGTGCCTGAAGGCGGTGAAGTAATACCGCCACAGACTCAGTGGATTGCGAGTGAATTGCGCGCTGCGGGTCAAGCTCGCATTCCAGCTGTGCTGTGCCTGCATCATCCGCCGTATTCGGGCGACAAATTCCACGGCGGGAGTATTACGATGAAAACGATGATCGAGCAGGCGGCAGCGAGCGCGCGCAACTGGCCACACGCGGTTTTCGCAGCTCATGTACATAACTATCAGCGCTTTACTAGACGCGTCGGCAACGGCGCCAACGCGACGCAGGTTCCTTACGTCATCGCGGGCGCGGGAGGCTACTGGCATCTCCACGCGATGTCGCCACTGCTCAAGGGCCAGGCGATCCCGATGACGTTGCAGAGCGAACCTGAAGTCACGCTCGAAACCTTCAGCGCCGATCGCCACGGATACATGAAGCTGGACATTACGAAGCAGATGATGAAGGGCGAGTACTTCACCGTGCCACGGCCGCAAGAGTCGTGGCAGAGTCCGGCTCAGCTGTTCGATTCGTTCACGCTCGACTTCGCCAGCCGGAGACTGTTGCTGTCGGGCGGCATGGCGGCGAGTGTGCCGGGCGGCGGCATGAGCCTGGTACCCCTGGGGCGGACGCCAAGCTCGCGATAGCTCCGCTACTTTCGGAACGCGTCGCGTAGCGCATCGGCGGCCTGGCGGATGCCTTCCTTGCCCTTGTCCACCAGGTCGAAGAAGCTGACGAAGCCGTGCGTCACGCCCTCGTAGCGCGTGCAGGTGACTTTCACTCCAGCGCGCTTGAGAGCATCGGCGAAGGCCTCGCCCTCGTCGCGGAGCGGATCGTGGCTCGCGGTCTGAATCAGCGCCGGCGGAAGTCCTGAAAGATTCTTCGCGCGTAGCGGCGACGCGAGCGGATTCGCGCCGTCGCCCGTCTCGTCGAGGTAGTGTCCCCAGAACCATTTCATGTCGGCGCCCGAGAGCAGGTAGCCGTCGTCCGCGAACTCGCGCATCGAGGGGAAATCCATGCTCGCGTCGGTGACTGGATAAAAGAGGACTTGCAGCTTAAGCGCGGGGCTGCCGCCGTCACGCGCCATGATCGAAACGGCAGCCGCGAGATTGCCGCCCGCGCTGTCGCCACCCACCGCGAGCCGCGCAGGATCGCCGCCGAACGACGCTGCGTTCGCCGCGATCCATTTCGTCGCCGCGTAGCAATCGTTGGGCGCTGCGGGAAACGGATGCTCCGGTGCGAGGCGGTAGTCCACCGACACGACCAGGCATCCCGCCGCATTGGCGAGGGCGCGGCAGAGATTATCGTGACTCTCGAGACCGCCGAGTACCCATCCTCCGCCGTGGAAATAGATCAGCACGCCGACCGGCAGGCGCGCCTCCGGCGTATAGATACGAATCGGAATCTGGCCCGCGGGACCTGGGATATGGCGATCCTCGACACGGTAGATTTTCTGCGGCGGTGCCGGACTCGCCTCGAGTAGCGCCTGCATCTTGGCGCGTGCCTGCTCCGGCGTTTCGGCGCGGAGGAAGAGGGGACCCGCGGCGTTGGCGCCGTCGAGAAAAGCCTTGGTTTGAGCATCGAGCGCAGTCGCCATTGTGAACTCCTGCGGCACGGCGTGCTCGATGCGCGCCGCTCGCTTGGGAACTTAGGTGAGGGCGGCGCGGGTTGGCAAGTCTCAGTTAGGAACTTGGTCGAAGCTCGCGTGCCATCCGGCCTGGAACCACGGCTCGCCGTCGCGCCTGCCGAAGACGTCGGCGCTCACGAGCATCGAGTCGCCGACGATTTTGCAATTCAGGTTAGTGCGCTCATCGACGGTGAACGTCGATGCCGGCGCAAAGTGGTCTACAGTGTACTCATCGAAGTGCAGCGTCGATTGCATCGTCGCGTACGCGCGGCCGTCGGTGGAAATCGGCACCACTACGCCGTGCGGCGCGATGATCTTGTCACTCGGCTCGACTCCCGTTTCGGTGAAGGTCAAATCGAACGGGCCTTCGCCGATGCGCTTATAGCAAAGCCGATAAGTCTTCGGCGTCCAGAAGCCGACCTTATGCGCGCCAGGCAGACGCTTGATCCAGTCAAGTTCGTTCACCTGTCCCTCCCAGCATCCGCGAAACACCGCCGGAAGAACGAGGCTTGTCTGTGGCGCGGGCTCAGTAAGCTCGGCGCTCGGAGGAGGCGGCGGTGGTAGCGCGGGTGTAGCTTGTGAAATCGGCGGCTCGGACTGCCTCGGGGGCCAGATAGATGGCGGCAAGATTTGAATCGGCGTGCTGTCGGAATTGGGCTGGGAATAGCGTGGTGCGGGAAGCTGGTATCGCGGCGCGGGCTGCGGCACCTCCATCGTCGATTGCGCAAATGCGGTAACGGTCGCTCCTAGCAGCAGCACGATCACCGCAACACCCTCGAGTTTGCTCGAATATTTCATTTCGCTGACCGGTCGGCAGAACAAGAGTGCATAACGAATGCCGCGAGATGACTGCGGGAGGCGGCGTCGCCTGAGCCGCCCGCGTCGGCTAACATCAATTTTATTCCGATTGGACCATGAATTCGATGAACGACCAGAACATCAACTTTGAAGCGGCGTGGGCCGCAAGCCAGGTTCTCGCAACGGGTCGAAGGCTGCAGGCGCAGCGCCTTGCCGACGCGATGCGGCGCGTGATCGACCACCTCGTGCAGGTGGCGGCGCCCGAGGACGACCTGCGCACTGCCGCCGACCTGCTCGAGAGTTACGCCGAGCGGCTCTCGCGCTATCCCGTCTCGCGCACCTACGAAGGTTTCGCCGAGGCCGCCAACGCCGGTGACACGCACGTATTCTTCGACCACAGTCCGCTGATCGGGATGGCGAATCCGCTCGCACCGCCAATTCGGATGGCGGTGATGAACGATCGAATCGAAGGACGCGTAACCTTCGGCGCGCCGTATGAAGGACCGCCCGGACACGTGCACGGCGGTTTTCTCGCGGCGGCGTTCGATGAAGTTCTCGGGATGGCGCAATCGCTCACCGGTAATCCTGGTATGACCGGCACGCTGATGATTCGTTACCGGCGGCCGACGCCGCTCCTCACGGAACTGGTGTTTGACGGACGAGTCGATCGCGTCGAGGGGCGCAAGATCTTCACGCGCGGCACAGTTTCAGCCGACGGCGATGTGACGGCAGAGGCCGAAGGGCTCTTTATCGCAGTTGGCGCAGAGCGGTTCATGGCGATGGCAGCGGCGCTCGGCGCCAAGCAGGAGAACGGCGGCACAAAGTAATTTCAGGCGTTCTCGATTAATCCGGGCGGACGAGGCCTGAGAGGCCGGCGAACAGGAGCGGCGTGATCGTCCATCCCGCCAGGATATGAATCCACAAATAGACGCGCAGCACGCGGCTCGGAACCTCGCCGCCGTCGAGCATCGCGCGCGAGCCGTGGACCTTTCCGCCGAAGCCGTGGCGCGCATTCGGCCGCCAGTATTGATCCTGATAAAGCACGACCACCGGTAGAAAATTCTCAAGTGAATAGACGAACGCGTTGAAGACCGGATAGTGAGGTGGCGTCTCGCCGCTCCGGATGAACTCCTGGTAGGCGGCTTCCTCGGTCGGCGTGATGAGCCCGCCGCGATAGCCGAGGCCGAAGAGAATCGCGCCGAAGATTACGAAGCCCGCGATCCACCAAAGCGCGCGCAGCGGCTGGTAACCGTACCCGATCGTGTATTCGAGGACGAGGTTCCATAGCCGTTCGATGCGGCCCATCTTGGTCTCGCGCCTGAGCGCGATTTCCTTTGCGATCAGCACGTCGATCGCGGCCTGATCGTGACCGTCGTCACGGAGCACCTGTGCGACTTGCCGATAAGGTTGCGGGAAATAGCCCGAACCCTGGAGCGCGATCCACTTGAGTCGCGCCGCGGAACTTTCCGGACCGCCGTCGATCGTTTTGTAAACGAAACCATTGAGCGTCAGATTCCCGAACGCAGGCCAACTGGCCTCGTCGTCCCAGAGCGCGCCGGCGGTGGCGTTCTCCAGGTCGAGAATCGTCTTCGCTGTGTGCGTCACCTCGTTCCAGGAAAGCGTGCCGCCGATTTCGGCGCGCTCGGCATTGAGGCCGTTGTCGTCGCTACCGGTGAAGGCCGCGCCGTGAAAATCGAGTCCGCCGCCAACTTTCGTGAGGCGCACATCTACCGTGCCGTCGGTCGAGAAGCCGTTGTGGAAGAGCGCGTCGCCGCCGATACGCGCGTCGATAACGCTGACCGTGTCATCGCCGGCGCCCTTGAAGCGGCTCCCCGCACAATCGAGACTGCCGCCGATTCGCGTGCGAAAAAATGTCACTTCGCCGAACGAGCTGAAACTCAAGAGCACATCGCCGTCGATCGTTGCGAGGTCGCCGTCGATCGCGCGGGCGCGCGAGCTTCGAAGCTCAAAGCTCTTTAGATGCGAGTAGCTCAGATCGATCCCGTCGGGCAGGTAGCTGTGAATAAGCGAAATCGGTTTGTCGGAGGTCAGGTACGAGAGATCGAGCTCACCCGAGATTCGCGCGCCGCCAAAGCCGATGCCGCTCGGATGCACGAGGCGCGAAGCTTGCGGGTCGGTGGTCAACCAAGCGAGCAGCGCCGCCCGGACAGTTCGCTCTGGTCCCCATTTTTCGGCGTGCGCGACGTCGTTCAGCGGCGATTGATCATCGGCGCTTGGCCCGAGCCATCCAAATTGGCGGCGCGGCGCAAGCTCGATCAATTTTTCCTCTGCGGCGCTCAGCGCGCCGAATCGCGTCTTCGCCATCTGGGCGAGGGTCTGAGTTGCCTGCGCCTCGGACGATGACGCCGCGGCGCTCGCTCGCCATGCGGTACCAAGTTGAAGTACGAGGCAGCAGACGACGAGCAGGGCTACCCAGGCCGCACGGGAAAATCGATGCACGAACGCGCTCAGATTCCCGCGAGCCAGTAGCGCTCGAGCGGAGTCACCGGGCGCCCCGCGATGTAATCCTCGATCGCTTTTCGCGCCCGCTTGCGATGACCGCCCTTAACGAGACTCACCAGGTGCGACTGGACGAAGACGCCGCGCTGCTCGTCGCTGCCGCCGGCGCACGCGACTTCAGGAAGAATGGGAGCGAGCGTGGCCGCTGCGCGATCGTACTCGCCGTAGGCGAACGCGACACTGCCCTCGGCTAGTGGAACTCCGACTTCTTTCCACACCTTTTTCTGTCCGCCGGCTTGCTTATCGGCGTGGTCCTTGAGGCGCGCGACTTCCGCGGCGACCGTGGCGCGCTCGCCAGTGCGCGCGAGTGAATAGAGGAAAATCGCGTTCAGGAAAGGGAAGACGTGCTCGTGCGCGCGTCTTCTGGCATGAGAAGCGATCACGCGCCATTCGCCGTCGAGACGGCCGCCCGCAAGCTCGACGTACCAGAGCAACAGGATCGCGTCGGTCTGCTCGACGACCGCGTTGGGCTCGAAACCCCAGATACTCTCGCGATAGAGCGCGCGTACCGGATCGAAGTCGCGATTGTCGAGCAGCAGCGCGCCGAGATGAAACGAATTGTGGGCGACTGTGTAATGGCTGAACTGCTTCCAGGTCGGCGCGAACTTGCGCATCGCGGCGATCCCCTCGTCAACGCGCGAATCGCCCGACCATACGTGCGCGAGGCAATGCTGCGCCCACATCGTGAGCGGATCGATCTTGAGCGCCGCGTTCGCGAGCCGTTCGGCCTCAGCCCGACGCTGGTTGAGCTCGAGCGCGAACGCGTGCATCGCGAGCACGTGGCTGACGTCGGGATTCGCGTCGGCCGCCTTGCTCATCAGGCGCAGTTGCCGATCGGCGGCGCCGGTCTCGAAGAAGTGAAGCTCGGCGAGCTTGGCGGCGAGCGTGTCGCGAGGCCATCGATCGACGATCTGTTCATAACCGGCGAGAGCACGTTCGAAATCGCCTGCGAGGCCCGCCCGCAGCGACGCGACCAAGATACGCTCGCGTTCGGTTGCGTCATCGAGCCTCGCTTCGGCTCGAGCGAGGTAGGGCGCCGCGCCCCGGGCTTGCGCGAGCGACTGGGTGTAGAGAAAGGTCGAGGCGGCAGCCGCCTGAAGCGTCGGGCATTCGGGCATCGCGTCCGCCGCGGCGATGATCGCGTCGGCACCGTTGCCGAGCGAGAGCAGCTCGCGGACATAATCGTCCAGCGCGCCGATAGCTTCATCGGATGCATTCGTGACTTCGATGCCTCTTTCGTTGACCTTCTTCACGATCTCTCTCCCGGATAACGCGCAGCGTCCGCAGTCCCGATTCGACCGTCGCACGTCGTTTTAGAGCCGTCAATCGTCGCCGCGCGCGCACTCGCGTGGCTCTCGCGCCGCTGCTAGATGTTGCCATGCACCCACGGACTGGAGGAACGATCGGAAATGGACGCGACCCAGCGCGAGAAACTTGCGCAACTGCTGGCCGACGAGAAAGTCGCGGTGTTGGTGACGCAGGGCGAGGAGTATCCGACCGCGACGATGCAGGCGTTTGCGGAGACCTCTGAGCTCGAGATTCTGTTCATCATGAACGAGAGTTCCTACCGGTACACGAACCTGCAGGCGCGGCCGAAAGTCGCCGTGATGGTCGATACGCGCGACACCGGCGATATCCCGACCTTCAAGGTTTCGCGAGCCGTTATCGATGGTGTCGCGAGCGAAATTCCGCGCGGCAGCGCCGAATGGACGAAGTACGAGGAACTATTCCTTAAGAAGGCGCCATTCGAAGCGCCGTTTTTCAAGTATCCGACGCTCAGAATGATCAAGGTGACACCGCGGCGCGCGTCGTATGCCGGCGCAGATCGCGTCTCGTTCAAGGCTGAATTCTGAAATCATCCGACGGAGTTAAAGCGATGGAACGCAAGGACGTTGTGATACCGAAAGGCCAGGAAGTTTTCTACGATCGCTTTCATTTCGCCCCTGCGGTCAAGGACAAGGACCATCTGTACTGCTCTGGCGTGATCGGAACCGGAGCGGACGGTAAGGCGCCCTCCGATCCCGAAACACAATTCACCAACGCCTTCGAGGGCGTCAAAGCGACGCTCGCGGATGCTGGCCTGACGTTTCACGACGTGGTCGATATCACGTCTTTTCACGTTGGCCTGCCGACGAACATGCGCTCGTTCATGAAGGTCAAGGATCGCTACGTCACCGAACCCTATCCGGCGTGGACCGCGATCGGAGTGAGCGAGCTTGCGATCCCGGGCGGCCTGGTCGAGATTAAAGTTGTCGCACGCCTGAAAGGCTAAGAGGGCAATCCGATGGAGACTGACCATTCAATTAGAACGGTCGAGCAGCTTCGCGCGGTTATCGGCGAGCCGCATCCGATGACGAAGCTCAAGGTGCTCAAGGCTCTCGACGAAGCGGCGATCGATTACATCGGGCGCTCGCCGTTTCTCGTCCTAGCGACCGCCGATCGCGCGGGCAACCAGGATGCCTCGCCCAAGGGCGATCATCCCGGCTTTGTCGGCATCGAAGACGAGCACACGCTTCTGATTCCCGAGCGCAAGGGCAACAAGCTCGCGTTCGGTTACCTGAATATCCTCGAGAACCCGCAGGTCGGCCTGATCTTCATGATTCCGGGCACGGGCGAGACGCTGCGTGTGAATGGCGCGGCCGAGTTGACCAAGGATCCTGCCCTATGCGAGCGGCTGACGGCGCGCGGCGCACCCGCGATACTCGCGATTCGGGTCCATGTTCATGAATGCTTCTTCCACTGCGCGAAGGCGTTTATCAGGTCGCAACTGTGGAAGCCCGAGGCGTGGGCTGCCCCGTATCGGATTTCGTTCGGTAAGATGATGGCGGCGAAGACCGGAGCCGGGAAGGACGTCGCCGAGCAGATCGACCAGATGATCGCACGCGACTATCGCGACAATCTATGAGGTGAGTCGGGGCGCAGTGGCGGCGGGCGTCCTCGCCCGCTAAAAGGTTGGGGGCCGCGCGGGATCGCTCCCGCGCGGCTCTTTGCTTCTGAGTTGAAAGGCCTAGAACTGGAACGCCGTCGGTGACAACGTTCCGAAAAGGCCATCGGTCTCATGATTAGGACCGGCGGTGAAATAGACCGTATCGGTCGTCACGCCCGCCGCGCCGTTACCGTTGATCAGCTTCCAGAGTCCGTCGATTGCAAGTGTAACGATCGCGTTGCCTTTCTGCGTCTGCAACTGACCCAGGGGAAAACCGCTCGTGGTGTAAGCATTGATGCGTCCGTCGCCGAAGTTACCGACCAACACCCTGTTGGCGAAGAATCCGAAATTCGACGGCGCGATCATCATGCCCCACGGCGCGTTGAGTCCACCGAACGACGCGAAGCGGCGCACGAATTTGCCGTCGGTGGTGAAGATATCGACGAAACCCGCGCCTACCTCATGGACCGGATCGTGTTTGGCGGCGTCCTGTTTAGCATACGCAATCCAGAGATTGCCGCCGATTAGCTCGATACCGAACGGCGCGAAGCCGTCATGCGCGATAGGATCCTTGAATCGACTCGATAGCACAACGTTGGCGAGGTAATTGGTCGAGTCGAAGACGTCGATGTTGCCGGAGTGGAAATTGGTCGCGTACAGATGCTCGTTGCCAGTGCTATCACTCGCTAGTGCGAGGCCCTTGTAAACGGCGCCGCCGGCAGAATTGTCAACTTTCACGACTGCCTGCGTGTTGAAACTGGGCAGCACCGTGGTCCAGCCGACGATCGTGCCATCCTCCGTATCGAAGATAAAGATGTCGCCCTGGAAACCCGGCGTTGCGGTGAAAATCGTTAGATTAGCGACGATTCCGGTCGGTGTTCCTCCCGTGCTCATCGTCGGACTCGGAATATTGACCGGCGGCGCGACCAGCACCCCGGCGGCATTGTACAAAGTTGAGAGGCCGCTGTTGTTGTCGCTGATCCAGAACGGGCTGCCGCCGGGGAACAGCGAACTTGGAAGGAAGGCGACGCCCCAGGCGTTTTGGAGGTTCGGATCCTGATTTGGCGCCTGGTTGGGCAGGTTCGAGGTCAGGTTGGTTTGTTTGTAAAGGAGTTGCGGCGCCGCGAGCGCTGCCCCGGCAGTTCCGATGACGAAGGCCGCGGCTGCGGCGAACGCCAACACCTTCACGCGAAACTTCTTCGCCGATGTCATTTTCATGATCTTCGTGATCCTCCCCTCGAGAGTTTGGAATTTTGGACTGAAAGCCCGCGGAGGTCGTCTTCAGACGCGGGCGCACCGATACGTCAACCGTGACCGCGGCGACTTGGTTCCCGCGGCGCGAAAAAAAACGTATTGACTCTCGCGCGATGTGCTACGAAATATGTAGTCGGCGCGGAGGAGCGCTTCGATTGTAACGTTCGGTCAATACCAAGTTGCTACCTGTGTAGATTCGACTTGGTATTCGCGTTCTTTTCCGACAGCGATCTGACTGAGTAGTCAATAATTACTCAGTGCTCGACCGAGTAGGTACTATTGCACGATTGCGTATTAGTTGGCTGGACCGCATTCGGCTCTGTTCACGACTGCTTGCCCGTTAACGAACGTATTATGGCGCGCGAGCCGCACTTCGCAGATTTTTACCCCGTCTGGCAGACGGCGGCTGATCATGGCCGTGGTGCTCGAGTATGCGCATTGGAGCCAGTAGCCGTGCGTGCTTGGTCCGAGATTCCAGGTCAGAACCATCTCCTTCGGGAGTTTTTTCTCATTGTCGTACACGAGAGACGCCTGCTCTGACGGTGGTCCCTCGAAAATTGTTACCTGTGCGAGCGCGACCGGAAGAGCGCCATAGCCGACTGTCCAGGGCGCCGGCGCGCTCGCCTTCTGCTCGGTCTGAATCGTCGCCGGACAACTGATACCGGCTGCGGCAGCAAGCGATGCGCATGCGGCGATCGCAACGAGTGTGAATGCCTGCAGGAGCGCGCGCGTTTTCTTCATTCGATCCTCCGCTTATCGGCGTGGCATCTCGATCGCCGCGACTGCGTAGGCGACCGCGGCGGAAGAGGTTAGCAGGTCGGCGGTGCTTTG
>JASHQJ010000526.1 GCA_030037595.1 Candidatus Binataceae bacterium | reverse complement strand
CCGAGGTCCACCTCGAAGACGGCGCGATGTCCGTGCCTGGTCAGAAACACAGCCAGTCCCGCAGCGAGCGTCGGCGGCAGTCGACCGCCCGTGAAGTCGTTCTTCAGACCTTCAAACCCCTCCGTTGTGAGCGCCAGTCGCGAAGCTTCGTCCGTCCGCAATGTCTGGGAAAGACGCCACAGGTCGAGGTTCATCTTGACGGTCGCGCTGTTTTCGACGCCAGCGAGCAAGACCTGGGTCTCGGTCTCGCTGACCGCGTTGCCGAGGATCGCCTCTGCCAGGGCGAAGGCCGCCACCCCGGCCACAGGCTCTAGGAGCGCGATCCTGGGGATGGCTTTGGCGCCGTCCCAGATGAGCTGTGTTGCCTTGGCCAGAAGGTCCTTCGGAGAGTCGCTCGCACGCGGTCGGCTGCGGTCGAGAAGCTCCGTGAGGACGCGCTGGCGACGCGATCGCGCTCGGACTGGCGCGATGAGCGAGCTTAAAATCCCAGAGACGAACGGAAACCGCCACAGGGGACGAAGCACGACCGGGGCGAGCCGCCAGGCCGAATCCCGCTGCGGAGACAGCTCCGGGATGTGGAAAAGCCGATCGAGGATCTCTGCGGTGGGCGCGTCGAAGGCCGAGATGAAACGCCTGACCAGCTGCCGCCCGGTCGCGCTGCGAACGAGCGCCGTCACATCATAGAACGTACGCATTCCGGCTTCGACGACGAATCCCGGTCCCGCCAAACGATCGATGGGCGCGAGGCCCCAAAAGAGTTCCGCACACGCCCCAGCCATCAGGCGGAACGCCTGCAGGCCCATGGGTGTGATCGGCCGCACCACGCCTTCATCGGCCGTGGAGGAATAGTAGACCCGCAGTCCGCGCTTCTGGCCCGATGGCTCCGGCGGCAATGGAAAGAGGGTGGTAATGGCCCGGGTCTGCGTGATCCAGAGCCCGCCCGCCACGTCGAAAGCAAATTCCACGTCCTGCGGTACGCCAAAGTGCTGTTCAACAAGCTGTCCCGTTCGGACAAGATCGCTTATTCCGTTAGCATCGAGCGATTCCTCCGCGCCCTCTGACGCGCGCCGGAAGGAGAGCAGACGTCCTGAATCACGGGCGACCACATAGTGGTCGGCGTCGTGATGGCCCGAGACGACCGCCTCGCCTAGGCCCCGAGCAGCATCAATCACGGCCCACCGTCGGCAGCCGGAGATCGGATCGGCCGTGAACATTACCCCAGCCACGCGAGCCTGAACCATTCTCTGGATGATCACGGCGATCCGCACCGATCTGGGGTCGACGCCGGCCCGGATGCGATAAAGCGCCGCCCGTTCGGTCCACAGCGACGCCCAACAGCGTCTGAGCGCCTCCAGTACGGACGCCAACCCGCGGACATCGAGAAAGGTGTCCTGTTGCCCCGCGAAGCTCGCCTGCGCGAGGTCTTCGGCGGTGGCCGAGGAACGCACAGCGACGGCATCATCGCCGTCCAGCTTGGAGTAAGCCGCGCCGATCGCGTCCTCAAGCTCCGGGCCCACTTCGGCGTTCTCCAGGGCGTGACGAATGGACCGGGTGAGCTCACCGACCCCTCCGGACTCGCTTGCGGTAAGCGTTGCGAGACGATCGACGTGGGCGCCGACGCCGCAGCGTTCGGCGGTCTTGGCATAAGCATCGGTGGTCACCACGAACCCTGGAGGGACAGAGAAGCCCGCCACAAGCAAAGTATCGAGGTTCGCCGCCTTGCCGCCGACAACAGACAGCCCCGCGTCGCCGCACTGCCCAAGCCAAAGTATTGAGCTTGGCGATCTCACGTGTCCGAGGGTCACTATTCTGCCGCCTGGCATATGAGGCGCCAACCCCGCTTCCGCCTCACTTCGACACCGCCAATTTTCCGGAACAAGAGCAGCGCATGATAACGCGGCAGCAAATCACCAAGGGGTTGCGGTGGATACTCGACCATCCCTGCACGGACCCAGGCTGTAAGTGCCGGTATCACGATGTGTTACCAGAGATTGATGAATTGATGTGGCTCCGACAGCTGCGAGAGCGAGACAGACGTTGCACGCCACGAAGCCGCTAGGATGACCGGTACCTGGGGGGTGGCGGCGAGGAGCGACCTGTTGAGATACATAACCCGTTCCGGAAAAACGGGAGACGAGGCTTGCTCGGGAACCGTCGCGGAGCAGGAACATCGGCGGCATGAAGCCCGCGCCCCCACTCCCGAGCGGTTGCGGGGCCCATCGTGGCGCGAACGCTTCAAGCACAACGTCCCTAATGTCGGTGCCAGAACACCGAGCGCACGACGATGGTCGGGCGTGCGAGCGAACTGGCGCGACTAAAGGATTGGTTTGCAGAAGTCAGGACGCGAAATTGGCGCGTGATCTTTATATCCGGCGACGAACGAAACCACTGGCGTCCCGCATCTGTCAGTTCCTGCACTGTAGTATGACGTAATCGGCGGCGCGTCGAGAGCCAATGGGCGTGCGTGAAATCAGCACAAGTTTCTGACTAAAATCAAACTGTCGAGCGGTTAAGGTGGGCGCGCGGCAATGGCCATCCACTTCACATGGATCAGTTCATGAGCTGATGGGCCGCAACGAAGCGGGACAAGCCAGTGCTCCCGACGCTGCGAAAGCACGCGCCTTGTTCGACTATATCTACGGAAACTTCAAGCGTGACCCGCTCACGAAGGATGACGTACTGATGGGGAGCGCCAACGCCGTCGCCACTCTTGATTTGCGCGTCCTAGACGAATATTTGCACATTCAGTCGGTCCAAACGCTCAATTCGGGATTAGGTGGCAGCGTTGCGCTGCACCAGCTCTGCGAATTGGCTGACAAGTTCGGTGTCTGGTTGCACTTGAATGTATATCCTTTCGCTACGGACAAGCAGTACATCAAGACTGCACGCAAGTTGGTGCAGTGGTACGAGCACTTTGGTTTCAAGCGCAAAGATCTCAGAATGGTGCACGGAGTCGCAATGATCCGAGCACCACGCGATCGAGGTAACCAATAACGCGCTCGGCTAGAAGCTCTCGAACCGCCGTTGAGCTGTGACGCTCCCTGTAGCCGGATGTCGTCGCCGAGTCCTGCGGCCGTGCGAATCTTTGCCCACGCCTTTTTGATGTCGACCAACGGCTCGCCGACGCTCCTGCCGGGGAACACGAACTGGTCCTCGACCTTGACTCCATGGTCGCTGTGCTCATTTTTTGCGCGAGTCTGCTACCGCTTGCCGATGCAGGTTCCGCAGGAGAGTGAGCGCCTGCGAGTTGAGTGGCGTGTGCTCCGTCCGGCGCTGTTTGGTTGCGTGCGCTGGCTTGACCCAAGTTCCGAGCTCCAAGTCGAAATCCGACCAGCGTGCCTTGAACGCCTCGCCGCGCCGCGCACCGGTTAGCAACAGCAACTTGATCACGTTGGCAGAGCGGCGGTCGCTCTGGTCGGAGACCCCAGTGCTTCGCGGTCTACAACGTCGACCAATCGCGCGATCTCCTCGGGCCGAAGCCACTTCTCACGGCCGTGCTCTTGGAAACGCTTCATGCCCTTGCACGGGTTATCGGTGCGCACGCGCCATTCGATCGCTCACTTGATTCTCGTTGCGTCGCCATCCGCCTGCCCCCCATCGCGCGGCAGCCACGTCAACCGCTCTTCGTCTGGCGCATCGTATTCCTTGCCGAGCTTCGTCTGCTTGTTGCGCATGTCGTCCTCCCGCGTCGCAAGCATGACTTCGAGCGTCGGCAGTAGCTCGTGGCAGCGGCAATGACATCCAGGCGCCGCGCACGGGCGGCGAATCATTTCCCTGCACGGCTCTAGTAACGAATTCCCTAGCCAAGATCGCTCGCTGACGAGGCGTTAGTTGTCCCGGAAAAACGAGAGACGAGGCTTGCTCGGGAACCGCACATCGGCTGTGGAAGCGCTTCACGGTGCACTACACCCCCATCCACGGCAGTTGACTCAATCCGGCTGAACTCGAGGCCAGCCTCTGGTCGCGCCAGTGTTTGGGCCGACAGCGAATCGGCACACTTGGCGAACTGCGCCGCCGCACCACGGCTTGGAACCGCTGGGCCAATCGCACGAAACTGAAAATTGACTGGCGCTTCTCCACCGCCGACGCTCGTCGCGTCTTTCGATACCAACAAATCGTTACCCATGAGTCGAAGCACTAGTCCAGCCGGTCGAAAAGTCACAATGCCCTGCAGTGGTCTTCCTCCACTGGGGCCAAGGCGATCGCGCGACGTTCCTGTCGGAAGCTATCGCCTACGCCGAATCCGGAGTTGAATCTCTGCTCGTCGACGAATCGCCGCTTCGCCATTTTCCGATGCCCAATCAACTGACCCCCCGATGGGGCGCGATCATTCATCATCCAGTGCGTCATCGATCTGCGACGCGGGGTGGATCTGCTGTTTACGCGAGAGGAAGTCGATCGCGATTGAATCGGATGTGCCGGGCACAGTGTCGGCGCAAGCGTAGGCGGGCAGATTGCCGGGGTCGAGCACCGAGTCAAAGCGCATGTCCTCATGGCGGGCTATCCCGATATGTCACGTCAACTCGCGCATCTCTCGAACCGATATCTGAAGACTTCGGCTGAGGACTTCGTTCGTGTTGCTGGTTCGGTAGACGGAGTAGATTTCGTCGGAAATGCGCCACCCTCGGCAATCCTCTTTCAGTTCGCGCGCCAGGACGAGGTCATCGAAGAAGATGTTGGCATGCGATTCTTCGACGCGGCTCGCGAGCCGAAGGAAATCTTTTGGTATGATGCCGGTCACGCATTCAATAACTCGGCGCTTTGCGATCGCGCGTCGTGGCTTGCAAAAAAGCTCCGATTTCAAGCGCCCAACGCCAAACGTATCGCAGAAGCGCACCTTCCCCAACGCGATCTCGAATACTGGCAGGCCAGCGTCCCCGTTCTTCGAGCAACGATGAAATCTTGATTCAAAGAGTCGACGTTCAGGTCAACGGGCCACTCAGCTACAGGGCGACGACGTCTCGACGTTGCCTAGTTTTCGAGGCTATCAAGTTCTCGGCCCCTCGAGGCTGGCAATCTTTAGACGGTCGCGTTCATGCGGAACTCCTCGCGTTGTCTCGCCCCGCGAACGCGCTGCTGTTCGCGCCGAAATGAAGCCGGGGTGGAAGGTAACGATCATGACCGGCAGGATCGTCATCGCGCCCAGCATCGATACGAACATCCAGACCGCCAGCAGCAAACCCATCTCCGCGTCGAAGCGGATGTCGGACCAGTACCAGAAGAGAACAGAAGCTACGAGGGTCAGCGCCGTGAACGCTACAGCTTTCCCCGAGGTGACCAGGGCGCTGTAGGTTGCCTCGCACAGTTCCTGGCCGAGCGCCAGCTCCTCGATGATTCGACTGACTATATAAATTGAGTAGTCAATTCCGAATCCTACTCCGACAGTGACTACTGGCAGAGTATTGATGTTGATACCGATGTCGTGTGCGCCCATGTAGGCGTTGATGGCGGCGTTCGCGAGCGCGAGTGGGAAAAGCAGGTAGAAGCCAGCCATGAACGAGCGATACGTGAAGAGCACGATCAAGTAGATCGTTACGAACGCCAGCACATTCAGCAAGACGTCGTTCTCGATGATTTCCTGATTGCCAGCAGCAAGCTCGCCGATAATCCCCGCACCAGGCGCGAAGGTAACGCCCTTGACCTGGTGATCGGGCTGGCTGAAGAAATCCTTGGTGCGAATCGCTATGCGCTCGATGTTCTCGCCCTTGCGATCCTTGCAATACACGGAAACCTGCGTCGCATCGCGGCGCGGCGTGATGATGTAAGCAGTTGAGAGCGGTGACGATCCCGCGAGAATTGTGCCAAGCACGTTGCTGATGCCGAGGATCGTGCTTGGCAGCACGTTCCACTTGGGCTGAAATTCACGAATCGCGGAGCCCCCGATGGAGATCAAATCAGCCACCGAGAAGGTGTAGCCGACGGCGGAATCGCCCTCGATATAACGCTGATACTCGTCCATCACGTGGAAGAGCTTCGGATCATACAGTGCGTCGGCACGGTGTAATTCAGCCACGACGACAAACTGCTCGATACCGCCAAATTCATCCTGTATCGCAGTCATCGCGCGATTGTACGGTGAGTCGGGCCACAGGATTGGCTCCTGCGAGGAAGGATCGCCCACCTTGAGACCGGTCCAGAAAAATGCACAGAGCACGATCACGCCAACTGTCGCCACCGCCGTTATCGCGCGTCCGGTCGGCATCAGCATCGGGCGCGCGATCGATTGCAGCATGCGTTTGAAGACGCCGTGCTCACGCTTTTCGATGACTTCAATTCGCGGCGGTTCGAGGTAGTAGTAGACAATCGGGTTGAGCAGCAGCTCGCTCACGATGATCGCCGCAATCCAGAAGCTAGCCGCAATGGCGAGCTTCTGCAGGAACAGCACCGGCACCAGCAGGATGACAAGCACGCCGAAGGCGTCGGTGAGGATACCCGAGAGCGACGGCACGAACAGCTCGGAGAATGCAGACAGGATCGCTTTCTCCTTGTCGCGGAGGCGGTAGTACTCCTCGTAGTAACGATCGTGCATCTGGACCGAGTGGCTGACGGCGCGCGCGGTGATCAGGAACGGGATGACCAGCACGAGCGGATCGAGGCCGAAGCCAATCAGGTTGATGAAGCCGAG
>JASHQJ010000525.1 GCA_030037595.1 Candidatus Binataceae bacterium | reverse complement strand
GCTATCGTGTTACAGACAATGCTGGAAAGACCATCGCAGAGGTGACAAAGGATCTCACTTCGCTCGCCGGCGGCACAGGAGGAAATTTAGCGCCCATAATCGCATTCGAACTGAATCTTGTGGGTCCTGTTAACGCCGAGAGCGCGGAGCTGTCGTCTGGTGCCGGAAATTTCGTCTACTCGGCGGCCAACTCAATGACAGTATTGCAGCAGGAGCCGACGTGCGCAGAATCCGGCTACGTTACGGGCGAGACTGCAAACAGCGTTTATGGCCAGTTGCCCTCAACGCCAGCAAACTCATTTACGCAATCGTTCAATGTTACGCCTGCAGGAGTGCCTATGATACGCAAGACTGGGAAGGTCCGGCCGGGCCTTGTTATTCCCGGCAAGGAGGCAAGCGAGAGCTGATTGGACGCAATGCCCGGATCTTCCCCGGTCGTTCGGCTAGCGCGGAAGCGGTCACAGTTGTTCCTGCAGAGATGTCCGTTTGTCTCGAAAGCGGTCCTTTGTGAGCCTGCCCCGCCCTGGCTAAACCGGTGAAACAAGCGGCCTGGCGGCGCCGATGCCACTCCGGGCGGAAATAGAAATGCCCAGCGACCCGGTCCAATTCAGCCGCTTCTACCTGTCTAGCCCGCGGGGTTCACTTCAATTCCCCGCGAAAGGTGGGTCAGAATTAAATCAGCGTTGACACTGGAATTCCCGGCGGCAATGGGACGAGTGAATTTGTTAGGTGACGGATAATCCCGTTGCGCAGCATGGCCGAGCGGAGAGGACTAGAGACTCAGTTTGAATCGATACCTAGTGGGATCTGAAGAACGTGGGTCTCTGGACCGCTACGCGGTCCAGAGACGAGAGGACGAGGTGTCGGAAGTGTTCGGCAGGCGGTACGGCTCGGCGTCGCGGGCGAAGACGACCAAGACCAAGAAGTAGTGCCGCGAGCTACACTACAGGACACTCTCCGTCGCCGACCTAGCGTACATTGTTGCATACCACGCACTGAGCATCGCTGCCATCGACATGTTCATCGTGCCTTCGGCGACCTTCCAGCTCCCCTTCGTGATGCTCATCCTGGCTCACGACCGCCACAAGATAGTCCGCTTCGATGTCACCAAGCACCCGACCGCCGGCTGGCTATCTCGTCAGGTGACCGAAGCGTTCCCTTGGGATACGGCTCCTCGGTTTTTGCTCCGCGACCGGGGACTCGTCCTACGGTCCAGAATTCAGTCGACGAGTCGAAGCGATGAACGTAACCGAAGTCGTGAGCGCACGGCTCCTCAAAACTTCATCCGAGGGAAAGCCGGTCAGGGGCAGCTCGGTGCTAGAGGTCGGCAAAGCTTGGAATTCGCGTCTTTTTGCGTCGGAGTCGATGGCTTCCGCGCCGTGCACCTCGTGGACAAGCGATCTATCAGTGGATGAGGTTTTGAGGAGCCACGCCAATAGGCGCGGAAGCCGCGCCGGTGCCAGCGTATCACCGTTTCCGGCTTGACCACCGTGATCGCGTCAAGAAGCGCTGGGAAAATCCGAAACAACCAGACCAGAATCAACCTATCCAAATTCCGCAGCCGCACCCGGGAGGAAGACTTGCGGCCCAGAATCAGTACCTGCCGACGCAGAACCAGAATTTCAGCCTGCAGCCTCAGCTGACATCGCAGCCGAGATCGGACAATGAGCAGAAGATTAGTCAGGAACACGAGCATTGGGCGTCCCAGTAGATACCGTGGGATTGCGTCACGCCGGATTGAGTTTTCGGTAACGACAGGTCTACGGCGACCAAGCCTACCGAGCCTCGTGGACTGCTCCTATCGCGGCAAGTTCACGTGGCTTGCTGAGCCGATTGCAGGACATCGGGCCGACCATCGCCGCATGTCCCACACACGAGAAATCGCCGTACGAGGGTGCGCACGAGATGCTCGGTTACCCACTTTCAGGTTTGATACGGCCGCCGACCGCTCATCGACCGCACCAGCGAATCCATTTTCAATCTCAGCGCAGATGCGAGGTCCGCCGCATCGCACCGAGATTCCTCAAAGCCGCAGGCTCGCAAAATGACGTGGACCAGGTTTTGAGAAGCGACAACCGTCGCTCACCTTTAGTCCGCTGGACAGCATTACCGGCCCTTGAACACCGGCTTTCGCTTCTCGAAGAAGGCGGTGCGGGCCTCTTTTGCGTCTTCGCTAGCGAAGGCAATCCGGATATTCGACAACTCGTAGCGTAGCTGTTGCTCCAAGTCAGTGGTTTCCAGTGATTTAGCCATGCCGCGCTTGAGCAAACGCAAAGTGATAGGCGACCACTGGCAAAGCGATTCACAATAGGCCGCGAACCGGTTGTGGAACTTTTCGTCATCCACCACCTCGCCCGCCATGCCAAGCGCCACGGCCTCTTCGCCAAGGACCGTGCGGTTCTCCATCATGAAACGCATCGCCTGCTCGTAGCCCATCGTTTGGGGCAGAGTAATGGTCAGGCCGCCGTCGGGCGAGCCACCAATGCGGGTGTAGCCCGCCATCAGCCTGGCGCTACGACTCACGATACGCACGTCAGTCGCCATGGCAAGTCCCAGGCCCGCGCCCACCGCGACCCCGTTGATGCCGCCGACTACCGGCTTGTCACATCGCCTGCGGATCGAGAGCAGGAACTGCCCGACCCAGCTGATGTCATCCAATTGCGCCGACTGTGCTGAAAGGGGTGAGAAGCGCTCCACGCCGGATAGGTCTAGCCCGGAGCAGAATGAATCCCCGCTCCCGGTGATTGCGACCACCCAGACGCTGTCGGTCCGGGCCGCCTGTTCTACCGCCTCGACCACTCCCCAGGCCAGAGCGTCACTCAGGGCATTTTTCTTTTCGGGACGGTTCAGCCTGATAGTCCTTACATGTCCAAGATCTGATACTTCAACTAGATTTCCCATTTTTAGACCCATCGCTTAGTTGTTTCGCTACGATCTGTCGCTTCGATGAGCGCGCGATTGATATATCTGAAGCAAGTCCGCCCGAATATACTTCTGCGCTTCCCGAATTCATACCCAGCTGCTCAAATTCGGCGATTGCTGCTTTCCTTCGCTTTCTTCCGGAGGTGGCTGAGTGTTCAATGATTTTCCGCAACCAATAGCTGTAAGGCCATGCCCGGGTGTTCCTCGAGCTTCAATTCGTGTCTGTGGCGAACTTCCAATCCACGCGGCAGCAGGAGTTTGAAATAGGCCTTTGCAACGCTGTCGCCAGCGATAGCAATCGAGGCGAGCGAGCTGAGGGGTGGGCCCGCCACCGCTCTGCGCTGGCGTGAGGCCCGCCAGTCCAGTGTGACAGCGATAATTGTTGTAGAAGACCTTTTTTTCGAGCTTCTGTTAGAGGTTGCTCTGGTTCCAAAACCAGGTCCGATC
>JASHQJ010000524.1 GCA_030037595.1 Candidatus Binataceae bacterium | reverse complement strand
TCGCCCGGCGTTCCTTGATTCTCAAACCGTTGGCGCCGCGCACCAGTTTGTAATTGTAGTGACCAACATAAGTGTCAACGGACTCGTACCTCATCCGATAGACCACGAAGTTGGCGGTCACCAGGATATCGTCGCCTTCGGCACCGAGGACGCGCACGTTGGCGATCATGCGCCGCGTTCGCGAATGAGGATTCTCGGCCCACGCAAACTTTCCAAGCAGCTGTTTGACGCGCGAACGGATTCGGACGGCGTCGTCGGCAATGATGAAGAGCGTGTTGCGCGAGTCGCCTTCGGGCGAGTCAGTCGGCGGCACCTGGTAGACCGCATCGTCGGTGAGCAGCTCGAGCCATTCCTCGAGCCGCCATTCATCGAGCAGCGCCGCCTCGCGATAGAGGAAGTCCTCGACCTCCTGGCGGTTCGGAAGCTCGGCCGCGCTCATGCGGCTCTCCGTGCTCGCGCCGTTTGAGGCTCCGTCATCAGTTGATTCCACCGGCGCCAGAACGCGCGCATCTGGAGTTCGTCAGTGAGCGACGGTTTCTCGCGCTTCATGCCGCGCGAAATGTCGGACCACCCAACTTCGCGATTGGCAAATCCCCGCTGACACGACTCGAGCATCTCAACGTC
The DNA here is from genome assembly GCA_030037595.1 of Candidatus Binataceae bacterium. Classification (GTDB taxonomy): domain Bacteria; phylum Desulfobacterota; class Binatia; order Binatales; family Binataceae; genus JASHPB01. The sequence goes on along the minus strand of JASHQJ010000524.1, from coordinate 8,988 downwards.
GTCGGGAGTCGCGAACCCGCCGGGGCCGAGGAAGGTGAGGAAGTTGTCGAGTCTCAGGGCCGAATCTTCCGCGCTCTCGTCCATCGGCGCCAGCGCCCACGCGTTCACTTCCATGTAATCAGGCGCTACTGGATAGAAGGCGCGAATCGTGATCGCCATGATGTCGTTGATCACGAGGTTCGGGAAAATGCCGAGGTTGCGGCTCGTCTCGCAGATGCGATAGGCGCGTTCGGCGCCGAACCGTTCTTCGAAGCGCCGCCGCAATTCCTCGAAGTGCGCCTTACGATGCTCGCCGAACGATGGCACCCAATGCGCTATCGGCCTGCCCCACGCGCTCTGATACTCGAGCACCGCGTGGCCGTTGCCGAGGTCAACGGTTTGCTGACGATGTGGAGAAGCGATGTTGTTGCCATTGTTACCTCTCATGTCGACGCCGATATCGGAAAGGAAACCGAAGTAACGCTGATGCGTCGGCAGTCCGTGGTAGCCGTCGTAGCTATTCTCAACCAGGAGCTTCCAGTTAGCCCGCGCGCTGTACGCCTGCACGCCCGCGACGACTTTCATGCCAAGTTCGGATTGGTCGGCAACTAAGTCCAGATACTCTTTCGCGCCCGCCAGATAGTCATAGAGACTCTCTGTGGCCGGATCGAAGCATACGAATATGAAGCCCCGATAATTGTCGACCTGCGCCGGCTGCGCGAGTGCGAATTCGTCGCGCTTGAATGCGGGGCTATATGAATCCTCGCCCGGCACACCGATCAATTGTCCGCGCGAGTTGTAGGTCCACGCATGATACGGGCATTGAAAGGTCTTCGCGTTCCCCGACTTCTGCCGACACACGAGCGCGCCGCGATGCGTGCAGGTATTGAGCAGCACGCGCACCTTGCCGTCGTCGCCGCGTGCGAGAATCATTGGCCGCCCCGCAACATTGCGCGACTGAAAATCGCCCGCGTGCGGAACCTCGGATTCGTGACCCGCGTAGATCCAACATTTGTCAAAGACGCGACGCCGCTCGCGCTCGAGGCATTCCGGGTCGGTGAACACGCGCCGATTCACGCGAAAGATTCCGGCGTCCCGATCGTCAATCACGAAGACTTCCGCTGTTTTGTCCATCGTGCTTCTCCTCCATGCGACGCAAGTCAGAGAGTTTCACTTGCTCGTTGGATCCCACGCCCAGTAGCGCGCAATCGCGCCCGCATCGACGCGCAGATCGATTCCGGTGATCATCCCGGCGTCGTCCGACGCGAGGAAAACCGCCGCGCGTCCGTAGTCGCTCGGGCTCGGCAGCTTGAGCATCGGAACCTTCGTCCGGAATGGCTCGAATGCATGCTTCAACGCGGGAGAGACCTTCACCTGCCGGCCCCATCGCGCGGCCCGCTCGAGCGACTCGGATGGATCGGTCGCGGTCGGCGTCAGGCTATTGACGCGGATGCCATGACCGACCAGTTCCATCGCAGCTGAGCGCGTGAAGTTCAAGAGCCCGCTCTTGCCGGTGCAGTATGCGATGTTGTTGGGTTCGCCCTGGTGACCCGCGGTCGAAATGATATTGATGATGCTGCCGCCGCGCTTCTGCTCGATCATCAATTTGGAGACGTGCTTCGTAAACAGAAACGCGCCGCTCAGAATGACAGCGAGCTGCCGCTGCCAGTCGTCGAGCGGCATGTCGAGGACGCCCTTGCGATTGAAGAACGCGGCGTTGTTGACGAGGATATCGACGCCGCCGAACGCTTCACGCGCTGCGGCAACGGCAGACATCACCTGGCGCTCATCGGTGACGTCGGTCGTGATCGCGATCGCGCGTCCGCCTGTGCTGCCGATGTAGCGTGCGCAGTCTGCCGCGTTCTCCGCGCGCGAATCGACACACGCGACCGCTGCGCCTTCGGCGGCGAGGCTCTGCGCGATTCCGCCGCCGATATTTGGGCTGGTGCCGGTGACCAGCGCCACTTTTCCGCTCAGCTTCATACCGGCACGTCTTAATTCGACGGAGGAGCGACGAGGAAGCACTTCGACGAGTTAAAAATCCAGGTATCGATGAATTCAACTTCCTTCGGCTTCCGATTCAACTCGGCTAGCGCGCCTGCGAGACACATCCAGTTGAGAAGTTCCTGCTGCCCGCTATCCTCAACCGCCGAGGCGGGATAGTTCTTCCAGGTCTCGTAGTCACCCCGCTGTAGCGCCTCGAAAAGATTTCGATCCGCGGGAGTGTCGGGATAGAGGAAGTTGTTTTTCTCCGTCAGGAACGCGTGCGACCATCCCGACGACGCGAGCAGCGCAACGCGCCACGGGCTTGCGTTAAAGATGCGTGCCGTGGCGGCGCCAAGCTCGAAGAGCCGCCGCGGCGTCGGCGCAGGCGGATCGAACTGGACCTCCGATGGTGGGCGATCAAACATCGGCAGGCCGCCGCGTTGCGCGATCACCTTGCGGCCGTAGCAGTTGATCGAAAACGGAATGATTGGATACGAAAATCCGGTTCGATCGTAGTCGAGATACAGAACCGCGTTGGCAAACGCGTGGCCGAGCGGATGGTGCAGCGGCTTGTATGAGTATGCGGTATCAAACCCGGCCTCGATTAATCCTGTCGCGAGACGCTTCGCTGCGGCAACGTGACCGCGCGCGTGGAACTTCGTCTCAGTGGACTCCTTCCAGATGTTGTGCGGCGGCGGACCGAACTCGAACGACTCGTGCGCGTAGATGCAGTAGGGCGGAACAACGTCTTCGCGGAAGTTCTCGTACTGATCGTCGCCCCAGATCACGATGAAGTCGGGGTGGAAAGCATCGATTCGCGCGCGCGTCCGCCGGAGCGATTGAACGAGGCGCTCGCGATGGCGCCGGGCGGCAGCGAGGCCTTCGTCATTGCTCCATTCCGCACGCATCGGCTCAGGCCAACTCTCGACGCGGCGGAGGTTCTCGGGCAGCCGTGGATTCTGCAGCATGCGTTTCAGGATCCACGCCATCGTTTCGTCGCTGCCCGCGAGCGGTGGGTAATGCGTGATGCCAGCCGGGAGGATCTCAGCCATGTGCGGAACCTCTTCCCCTGTTTAGCGCCTGCCCGATCAATTGACAATTTCTCCGCGCGCCTGATCTCGATCGCCGTACAGAATTCGCCGCTCGTAGAGCTCTGCTATCTGCTCGCGCGAATAGTCAAGGATCTCAGAGAGAACGGCGGCGTTGTCCGCGCCGAGCGCGGGAACGTAGTCACGTGCACGAGCTGTCGCGTTGAGCAACTTGAACGCGGGATTCGGAACTTTCAGCGGACCGGCGCCGTCATCGATCGTCGTAAAGCTGTTACGCGCCTCGAACTGATCGTGCGCCTGCGCTTCGGCGACAGTGTGATAACGCGAGCACGGCACCCCGGCCGCGTTGAGCGTCGCCTCGCACTCGGCGGCGCTGCGCGTCGAAGCCCATTCCTCGAGGGCAGCCATGAAAGCCTGCCAGTTTTCCGCGCGTCCGCGCGGACTCCCAAAGCGCGGATCGCGCATCCATTCAGGGTGTCCCACGGCGCGCGCGAGCGCCTCGAGGTTGTTGGGCTTGACGGCGGCGATCATGATGAATCCGTCTTTCGCCCGCGTCGGCTGAAAAGAGTTGGCGCGCTTGCTCTGCGGGAACTGCGCCTCCTGAAATTCGTAGATCATCATGCCGAGGATCGCGTCGATCATTGACAGGTCGACCTGATCGCCGCAGCCCGTGCGCTCCCGATTCAGGAGAGCGGTCTGGATCGCGCCGAAGGCATACGTGCCGCCGAGCACGTCGCCGATGTAGATGCCGGTGTTCAGCGGGCGCTCGAGCCGGGGCTGGTACGAAAGGTTGACGAGGTCGAATCCGCTCGCCGCGTGGAGCATCGGCGCATACGCACTACGGGTCGCCCACGGCCCTATCTGGCCAAATCCGGAAATCGAGCAGTAGACGAGGCGCGGATTAATCGGCGCGAGCGTCGCGTAGTCGAGACCAAGCTTCGCCATGACGCCGGGTCGTGCGTTCTCAACGACGACATCGGATTTGGCCGCGAGCGCACGTACGACATCAGCCGCGCCCGGCTTTTGCAGATCGATCGCGACGCTCTTCTTGCCGCAGTTGAGGTGCGCGAAGTAGGCGCTCTTGCCGGAGCGCATCGGCGGCCGCGTACGGATGAAATCGCCCCCAGGCGGCTCGATTTTGATCACCTCGGCGCCCAGGTCGGCCAGCAAGCGTGTGCAATATGGCCCCGACACTATCGTCGTGAAATCGAGAACGCGCACGCCACCAAGGACTTCGTTAACCATTGGCGGCCTCGGCGCGATCCTTCTCCTTGGCGAGCGAGAGGTAATAGCGGTTGAGGCGCTCCAGATGCTGCTCCATTTCGGCAACCGCGGCCTCAATATCACCGACGGCAAAATGCTTCATGAAGCGGCGGCGCGATGGCAGCACCCACGGATTCCGGGTTTGCCCGATCGCGCGAATGAAGTGTTGCATCACATCGATCAGCGCCTCCATCACGATTTCCATGACGGGATTCTTGGAAGCGCGCGCGATGATGCGATGGAACTCGAGGTGAATCGCGGCCTGGTCGTAGAAGTCGACCTTGTCGCGCTCGGCGCGCTCGGCGGCCGCGATATTCTGATTGAGCGCACGAATATCTTCGGGCGTGGCGCGTTCGCATGCTTCACGCACCGCGATCGATTCGATCAGCACGCGAGCTTCGGTGAGATGCTCCGGACGAATCGCGCCGAGATGAAACATGTCGCGCAGACCAGTGACGATCGCGTCGCCGGTGCTGTAACGGACGAAGGCTCCCCCGCTCGCGCCCTTCTGCAGGCGCAGCAGGCCCGCGTTCTCGAGCGAGCGCAGCGCTTCGCGGAGCGTGTTGCGCGAAACGCCGAACTGCTCGGCGAGCGTGCGCTCGGGAGGCAGGCGGTCGCCCGCCTTGAGACGGCGGTCGGAGATTTCCTTGCGAATCTGGTCGGCAATCTCCTCAAACGCGCGCGGCGTACGGATAGGGCGGAACACGAGACAGTGTGCCGGCGGCGAAATTTCGCGCTGCGCGGCTGAGTGACCGCGCGCGGCGGCGTGAGAGGTCGCGTCGGACTTGCTTTTCATTGGTTCAACCATTACTGTCCGAGCTCGTCAAAGTCAAACATTTTCACACGGAGCCATCTAAGATGATTTCCTTTCAACTCTCCGAAGAGCAGCGCCTTGCGCAAACGATGGCTGCGGAACTTGCGCGCGCGACGCTTCGCCCCGCTGCGCGCGACGCCGATGAGCAGCTCGCGGCTCCGCCCTCGGTGCTCAACGAAATTTGGGCGGCTGGAATCGTTCAGTCGCAAGCTGAAGCAGATGCCGCGCGCTCAGCAACGCTGAATGCGATCCTGCTCGAGGAACTGGCCGTCGCTACCTCATTCGCGGTCGCGGCCGCGGCTCCCCTCGGATTCGTCAGCGCGATCGCCACGCACGGAGCGGACGCGCAGAAGAAAGCGCTGCTCCCGTTGTTCACCGGCGACTCATATCGTGCCGCGAGCGTTGCAATCATGGAACCCGACTTCGCTTTCGATGTCTCGGCGATTCGCACCACCGCCGTCAAAACGCCAAATGGCTATCGCCTCTCAGGCATCAAAGGACCTGTGCCGCTTGCCCGCTCTTGCGGCCATTTCCTAGTCGTCGCGCGATGCGATGACGGCGTCGAGGCCTTCATCGTCGAGCGCGGCGCGAAGGGAGTAACCATCGGCGAAAGGCGACCGAACATCGGCCTTCGTGCTCTCGAGACTGCGACCGTCACCTTCACCAACGTCGAAGTCAGCGCCAGCGCGCGACTTGGCGAATCTGCCGGATGCGACGTTCAACGTATCGTCGATTCCGCGCGAACGGCGCTCGCCGCGATTATGACCGGCATCAGCCGTGCCGTGATGGAGTTCGTGATTCCATACACAAAGGAACGCGTTGTTCATGGTGCGCCGCTCGCGCAGAAGCAGGTCATCGCGTTTCGCCTGGCCGACATGCGAATCGAGATCGACGCGATGCGCTGGATGACGTGGAAGGCCGCTTCGATTCTCGAGAAAGGCGGTGATGCGACGCGCCAGGCGCAGCTCGCTTACACGTACGCGGGCGAGCATGCAATGTGGATAGCCGACGAGGGCGTGCAGATGCTTGGCGGCCACGGCTACCTCCGCGACAATCCGGTCGAGATGTGGTATCGCGACGCGCGCACCGTGTCGGCTCTGGAAGGCATTGTCGGCGTCTGACCACCAACATCACAGATACAGGATCGTATGATGATAGACTTCGAACTCACTCCGAAAGATCAGGAAATTATCAACCTCGCCCGTGAGCAGGGAAAAATCGCGCAGCGCTATGCGAGCTACTACGACAGGCACGAGGATGAACTCCCGCCTGAGCAATTCCCCGAGGCGAACGGCTTGCCGAATCCGATCGATCTTGCCGAAGAGGCCAGCGATAGCAGCGGCGCGAGGATTCTGCATTCGCTGGTGATGCATGAGATCTACGGCGCTGGTATCGCGCTGCATCGCAGTCGATGGGGTCTCGGTAACACGGTGCTCGACACGGTGGCAGCGCCGGAACAAATCGAAAAGTGGAAGAATCATACAATCGCGATCGCGATCACCGAGCCCGGCGCAGGCTCCGATCCGGCGAATATTCGCACCACGGCGACCTTCGATCGCGAGACTGACGAATGGGTCCTCAACGGCGAAAAGATTTTCATTTCGCAGGCCGAGTCTGCGGATGCCGCGATGGTGTTTTCGCGATTCGTCGATGCTAACGGGCAGCGCGGCATGACCACCTTCCTCGTTGAGAAAGGCACGCCCGGGTTCACCGTCGGACCGCAGCTGCGCAAGCTCGGTATCCGCTCGCATGACACCTGCAACCTGCTCTTCGAGAATTGTCGCATCCCCGAGTTCAACCACATTAGGGGCGACTTCAAATCCACCATGAGCGTGTTCAACGACTCGCGGCCGATGGTCGGCGCTATGGCTCTGGGAGTTGCGCACGCGGCACTGGACTTCACGCGCGAAATGCTCGCAAAGAGCGGAATCGAAATCGACTATCGCGGCAGCATCCGAAGCCGCTCGGCAATCACCGATCGTTTCCTCAGGCTCGAGGCGACGTTCGAGGCTGCGCTGCTAACGGTGCTCAGGTCGAAGTGGCTGGAGCAGCAGGACGTCCCGCCGAAGGTCGAAGCTTCAATCGCGAAGGCCGCAGGCGGTAAAGCGGCGCGCAAAATTACGCAGGGATGTATCGAGCTGCTCGGCCCCGAGGCTCTCGCCGAGGATCATCCGCTCGATCGTTGCTTTCGCGACGGCCGTATCTTCGACATCTACGAAGGCGCCGGCGAGATTCAACGGCTCATCATCGCGCGCTCGATCCTAGACTACACGAGCCGCGATTTACGCTAGTGATGCCCGCGATCCGGGCCTTCGCTCGGCTCAACTTTTCCCGCTCTGGAGAAAATGTTCAGGAAGAGGCACTCTTAGTGAAGAAACTATCCGGGGAGTTATGACGATGCCCAATTCGCCACGCATGCTCGAAGGCTATCGGGTTCTCGACTTCTCGCAGTTCGTCGCAGGCCCGACCTGCACACGGCTGCTCGCCGAGATGGGCGCCGAAGTGATCAAGGTCGAGCTGGCTCCCCACGGCGATCGGGTGCGCGCGGACGGTCTCAAGTCGCAGGCGCCCGAGCTGAAGGACTCGAACTACAGCACCTATTACGTCCAGCACAATCATTCGAAGTTGAGCTTCGCGATCGATCTCAAGCAGCCGCGCGCCAAGGAACTTGTGATGGCGATGCTCCCGAGTATCGACGTCGTGGTCGAGAACTTTGCACCACACGTGATCGATCGGCTCGGTTTCTCTTACGAAGCAATCCGCAAAGTAAATCCCAAGATCATCATGTGTTCGATCTCGATGGCCGGGCAGACGGGACCATTGTCATACAAGGCCGGCTACGATTTCATCGGACAGGCTTACGCTGGAGTCACCGACGGCATCGGCCAGGTCGACGGGCCGCCGGCGATGACGACGATGGCGATCGGCGACGTCTCGACGGGAGTCGCGTCGGCGATGGCGATTGGCTTCGCACTTTTGCATCGCGAGCGCACGGGCGAGGGCCAGTATCTTGATGCGTCCCTGCTCGACACCTATTTCCACATGCACGAGAAGTCAGTGCCAGTAGTATCGCTCCGCGGCGACAAATTCCGGCCGACCCGGAGCGGCTCGTTGCATCCTGATGGTGGGCCGACGGGCGCGTTCCACTATCGCGATGGTCAGTACGTTTTCCTCACCGTGCCGCCGCATCAGTGGCCGCAGCTCGTGCGCGCGATGGGGATGCCGGAGCTCGCGAGCGATCCGCGCTTTCGGAGCGCGCGCGGGCGGCGCGACAACAAGGAGCAGCTTCGCGACGTTATCGAGAAGTGGCTCTCAGGCTTCGCCACTCGCGACGACGCGCTCGCGGCACTCGACAAGGAGCGCGTCCCCTGCGCGCCGGTGCTCTCAGTAAACGACTCGATCAAGCATCCGCATTTGAACGAACGCAAAACGGTTCGTTGGGTGAACGATCCGATCCTCGGAAGGATCGCGATACCCGGTATGCCGGTGAAGTTTTCGGCGTGGCCTGATCGCGTCGATCTGCATGCGTCGCGGCTCGGTCAGGACAACGAGCGCGTGCTGCGCGAGCTGCTGAAGATGGACCACAACCAGATCTCGAAATTGTACGAGGAAGGTATACTGGTTCGCGATCCGACGCTTCCTGCATAAGTTTACGCACGCAGCCTTAATCTGGACCGCGAAAAATCCGCATCGAAAGGATGCCGCGCGAAAAACTCGCGCAGAGAACGCATCTTGCCGGATTCGCGCGCTTCTTCAACTGATATGCGCATCAGAGCGCTGACACGATTCACCTGAACTTGAATAATCGATAGATTCGAAATCGTCTCTAGTTCAGAGATATTGCGTTTACCGCCAGCCCAGTTGGCAACCGGGCGGCGGCAGTTTCCGGAAATTTCT
>JASHQJ010000523.1 GCA_030037595.1 Candidatus Binataceae bacterium | reverse complement strand
TACGGCGCATGGCGAACCGCTTTGATTGATCCGGTGTTTCGCAAGGTCGAGCACGAGCGCGTCGTCACGCCCTACCTGCTCCGCACGACCGCGCCCGAGACGCTCCTGCTCGGCAGCTCGCGCGTGCTGATGGGGATGCGAATCGAGCAAGGCGAGCGCGACGATGTGATGAACGGCGCGCTGACGGCGGCGACGATTCCGCAGCTCGCGGCGATCGTGGACCTCGCGCTGGAGCGGAATTCACGGCTCAAGCGAATCATCTGGGGCGTTGATTTTTTCACCTTCGATACCGCCTGGAATCACGTCGACCGAAGTTTCAACGAGCGTATGGCCGGCGATCGCGGACTCAAACTGGAAGACACGCTGCTCAGTCTTCGGGCGCTCGGCGATGGCCGCGAAATGTGGAATCGCGCGCGCCGCGGCATCGCGAAACTTCCACCAACGATGACCCGGCGGGTGCCTTGGCCGATGGAATTCGTCTGCGAGCAGTATCGCGCCGAGAGCGCGCAAGGCCTGAACCACAGCAGCGCGACCGAGGTCGCAACCGAGCTGTCGCAGGACCTTCCTGACTATTCCGCGTACCAGTTCTCGCCCATCTTCCTCGCGCTCCTCCGCGCGAGTGTCGAACGAGCGCGGCAACGCGGCATCGAGGCCATCATGTTTATCCCGCCGATGAGTCAGTACGAACTCGAGCTGATTCGCCAGGGCGGTCAGTGGCGCACGTTGCAGAATTTCAAACGTTCGCTCGCGGCGATCGGTCCGGTTTGGGATTTCTCAGGCTACAACGCGATGGCGCGCGACGATGCGATGTTCATGCACGTGATGCATTTCAAGATCGCGGCCGGCATGGAGATGCTGCGGATCATGATGGGTCTCGACGCCGCTGAGTGCAGCGACGCTGCCGCGATCGTCGCGCAATCAGGGGTACGCTTTGATACGTCGAATGTTGAACAGGTCCTCGCCGCGCAGGACCAGCTGGCCGAGCAGGCTTCCGCGCAAGATTCGCGCTATTCGCGGATGGCCGCCCAGGCCATCGCACGTCGCGCCCGTGGGCATGCAGAAGTCTCTGCCGAAGAGCACTTCGCCCCTGCGGGCAAATCAGACTAAAGAGCTTTTTGCGAAAAACGGACTCAGCGCGCGAGCGACTCGGCCGCCGCCAGCAGGCATCGCTCCGTCGTCGGCCAATCGATGCACGGATCGGTCACCGACACGCCGTATTTGAGCTTCGACCGATCGGACGAGATCGGCTGATTGCCGGGATTGAGATTGCTCTCGACCATCGCGCCCATGATGGCGTGACTGCCCGCGCGCACCTGCTCGACCAGCGCGGCCAGCACGCCAGGCTGCTTCGTATAATCCTTGGATGTCTGGGCGTGCGAGCAATCTACAAGCACGCGCGGCTCAAGGCCGGCCGCTGAGAGCATATGCTCGCACTCCGCGATGCTGGCCGCGTCGTAGTTGGGCTTGCGCCCGCCGCGGAGCACGACGTGCGTATCAGGATTGCCGCTGGTGCGGATGACGGCCGAGAGGCCATCCTGCGTGATGCCCAGGAAAGAATGCGGGCTCCGCGCCGACTGCACCGCGTTGATTGCGGCCTGCAAGTTGCCGTCGGTCGTGTTCTTGAATCCGACCGGCATCGAAAGCCCGCTTGCCATCTCGCGATGCGTTTGCGACTCGGTGGTGCGCGCGCCGATCGCGGTCCAGGAGATCAGATCAGCGATGTACTGCGGCGTAATCGGATCGAGTAGTTCAGTCGCCGCCGGCAATCCCAACCGATTGATTTCGAGCAGGAGCCGCCGCGCAATTTTAATGCCCTCGCGCATGTCGCAGCTATCGTCCATGTGCGGATCGTTGATGAGACCCTTCCAGCCGACGCTGGTGCGCGGCTTTTCGAAGTACACGCGCATCATGATGTAGATGCGGTCTGAAATCCGGTCGCGGAGCTTCACCAGCTGGCCGGCGTATTCGAGGGCGGCCTCGGGATCGTGAATCGAGCAGGGACCGACGAGGCACAGGAAGCGGCGGTCGGTGCCGGAAAGGACGGCGCGTATAGTTGCGCGCGCGTCGACGACCGTGCGGACGATTCCCTCATCCGGCGGCATCGTATCTTTTAGCTGGCGCGGCGGGACCAGTGCCTCGGTCGCGCGAACGTTAAGGTCCTGTATCCGCTTCATGGCCAAGACTTCTATTTCTATCGGAAAGCGAAGGGCGGTAGAAGGCGGAATACGCAATGGCCGCTTTTGATGCCAGATCGCAGCCGAGAGTGAAATATTGTGCTTTCACTTCGTCTGAAATTATTAGAAGTTCGCGCATATACTGTATGCGGTGAACGACGCGATGGAGCAGGCGGATCTGACGGCCGAGTCCAAACCGGCCACTGCGGCTACCACCCGGCCTCCAATCATGGAGCGCGTCGGGCTCTGGCAGGCGATAGCCGGGATGGCGATCGCCGTTGGGCTCGGCTCCGCGATGGTTGCGATCGAAACCGCGACCGAGCTGGCGCATCGTACGCACGCCATGAACCGTCGGATCGAACGGCTGAACGATGCTGTGCGGACGCTGAGACGCGCGGAATCCGCAACCCAGCGCAAGCTCGGCAGTGCCCGCCTCCAAGCCTCCGAGGGCGAGCTTATCGGCAAGATACTTTTCGCGCCCGACCTCAAGATTACGCGCCTCATTGGAATGCCTGGGGGCGCCGCGGACGCAACAGGTGTGATTGCGCTTAGCGAATCTGCGGGCGCGGCGATGGTGGGCGTCACGGGTCTCAAGCCTTCGGATGACGGCAATGTCTATCGAATCTGGTATCTGCCCAGGCGTGGAATCGCGCGCTGGATCGACGACTTCCTGGTCGGCGAGGACGGCAAGGCGACGGTGGCGATCGAACTGCCACAAATCAGCTCAAAGGGCGTCATCGCGATCACGCTCGAGAGCCAGGACTACGCCGAGAGCCCGTCGGGTCCCGTGGCGCTGCAGAGTCCGCCGCCAAGCGAGGCGCGCGTGCGGCGGCGCTGAAGGATTGTTGAGGCGGGGATGCTACGCGAGGATGAACTCGCGGGTGCGGCCGCGGCGCCGGAGCGGATCGTTCATGGCTGCGCTTTCTGGCTGCCCTTCGCGGCGAGTTTCGCGCTGAATTCGATAGGCAACCTGTTCGTGCTGTTTCCGCTTTGGGTCGTTAAGCTGGGTGGCGGCGCGGGCGCGATCGGCGCGATAGTCGCGAGGATCGCTGGCGGCGCTCGCCGCGCGGCCGGGCGTCGGCGGTCTTACTGACCAGTATGGGCGCCGTTCGACCGCGTTCACATTCTTCGCATTCGATACGCTCGCGATCCCGAACGACCATGCCGAAGAAAGACATGCCCGCGTCACGCTCGCCGAGCCGCGCGTGGCTATCAAATATGGGCATCTGCTCTCCGATCGAGGGCTGGTGCCGCTCTGGATTGTGACGCTGCTCTTCGCGCTCGCGCTTTCGTTGCGCTTAAGTTTCGTCGCACCGTTTGCGTACGAGCAGGGCGTGCGGCGCGTCGGAATTTACTTCGCGATCTACAGCGTTGTTGCCGTAAGCGTCCGTCTAGGCGGCGGTCGCGTCTTGGATCGTCTTGGCCTTCGAACGATGGTGGCTCCGGCGATGACTGTGACCGCGATCGGGATTGCACTGATTGCAGGCACGGGGCGTTTCCCGATGCTCGATCTCGCTGCGATCGTCGGCGGGATCGGCCACGGCTACGCGTATCCTGCGCTGAGCGCGCTAGTGATCGCGCGCACGCATCCGGGCGCGATCGGCCGCTCCTCCAGCATCTACACATCGCTCTATGATTTCGGTTCGCTGGCGGGTCCGTACGCGCTCGGGTTCATGGCGGGGGCGGCAGGCTACGGTGGATGTTCGTGATTGCCGGCATGTTCGCATTCCTCGCCGGGGTGTATTTTGTCGCGGCGGAACGCGGTGACGAGGAACCTCAGCCGGCTCGAGGGACGGCGCGAAGCCCAACGCCGAGAAGGGGTCTGATGAGCGAGCGCGGTGAGCCGCGCTTCCGTTGTGGAGAAATCTTTGCCTTCTGCGATCTTTTCGGGGCCGAGGTACTTTACTTCGGCTGCGGAGTTGGTAGTATCAATGCCCGACGGCGCGAAAGCGCAGTCAAGGGAAAGTTCGCTCTCAAAATTCCGTCACATCTTGTTGACCGGATCGGAACCGAGCGGTATTATTTCCCTTTGCCCCGAGCGGGC
>JASHQJ010000522.1 GCA_030037595.1 Candidatus Binataceae bacterium | reverse complement strand
ACTATCGCGCGCGGCTTGCCGTCGATATCATCTCGGCTGGGCCGATTCGGCCGCCTGAAATGCTCGCCGCCGATGCCATATCGAATGCCGCCGCCCCCGTGCCGCGCCGCGTCCTGATTGTGCTGCTCGGCGCTATCGGCGACGTCGTCCGCGCACTGCCGATGCTCGGCAGGATGCGCCGCGCATGGCCCGAGGCGCATATCGCGTGGGCGGTCGAGCCCAAATCGTGCCCGATCCTTGAGGGCCATCGGTGGCTCGACGAGATAATCCTCTACGATCGGAGCCACGCGCCGTGGACGTTCCCGTCTTTCTTGAGGCGTGTGCGCGCCGGCCGCTTTGATCTCGTGCTCGATCTCCAACGCCATCTCAAGAGCGGTGTCGCCTCGGCCGCTTCTGGAGCAAGCGTGAGATACGGGTTCGCGCGTGCCAACACCAAGGAATTCAATCATCTGTTTTCGAACCGCTGGATAGCGCCGCAGCCGAACATGCGTCTCAAGCTGATGCAGTATCAGGCGTTCGGCGACGCGCTAGGATTGCCGCCCGCGCCGATCGAATTCGGTCTCGTCGCGAGCGACGCGGAACGCGAGCAAGTGCGCGCGATGCTCGCGGACGCGCCGCGACCGCTGCTCGGTGTGATCCTCGGCTCGTCATGGCCAAGCCGAATCTATCCAGCAAGCGCGACTGCCGAGGTGATTCGCGATCTCGCGCGCCCCGCCGAGGGCACGCCGCAGTTGTATCCGGTTCTTATCGGCGGGCCGGGCGAAGCTACGCTTGCGTCCGACGTGATGCGTCATCTCGACGGCGCGCCGGCGCTCAACCTGGCCGAGCGCACGACGCTAGGTCATCTGATCGCGGTTTTTTCAGAATGCGCGGTTGCGTTTGGACCTGACGCGGGACCGATGCATATCGCGGCGGCCGTTGGATGCCCGATCGTTTCGCTGTGGGGCTCAACCGCTGCGGAACGTTCCGCGCCGTGGGGATTCGCCGACTACGCGCTCAGCGGTTCGATTCCGTGTGCGCCGTGCTATCTGCGCGAATGTCCGATTGGCCGCGAGTGCATGCATCGGATCGCCTCCGCCGACGTGGCCAGTGCAATTCGCCGCGCGCTCGCGAGTAAAGCGGCGGCAAGAGAGTCCGCCACCGCGCGTGAGGGAAGCCGGTGAACGAGCGCACGATCGAGCGCGGCGGCTGGTATTTCAAGGTCCATGGCAGCAGCGGCACCGACGGTATCGATCGCGAGCGGCTAGCGACACTCGCGATCGAAGTGGTGGCGGGGAGGGCAGGCCGGCAAGTACGCCGCTCACGGGCCGCGACTACGCGCGTGGCCGAGTTCAGCGACGCGACCCCGGCCGACATTTTCTTCAGAATCCTTGAGCCATGGCGCGGCGCGGCTACCCTTAAGAGCTGGTTTCGCAGCGCCGGCGCCGAGCATATCGCGCAAATCTCGGCGGCCCTTGCCGCGAGCGGAATCGGCGCGCCTCCCGTGCTGCTCACAGCGCGAGAGCTAGCAACTGGCCGCGAGATTGTCGCGACCGCGCGCGTCGCAGGATTCATGGTGCCGCGTCATCTTGGTCCGCGGCGCGAATCGCTCGCGCGCAAGCGCATGGTGCTGAATGCGCTCGGTGCGGAAGTCGCCCGGCTGCATCGCGCCGGCTTCGTCCACGGCGATCTGACGCCGTTCAACGTCTTCGTGATGCCGGGAGAGCCGCCGCCGATTGTCTTCATCGATCACGAGCGCACGCGCCGGCCGCGATTTGCATCTGCGCGCGTGCGGCTGCGTAATCTCGTCCAGCTCGGCCACTTCGATCTCGCCGGCCTCAGCAACACCGACCGGATGCGCGTGTGGCGAGCCTATTGCGTGGCGGGCGGTGCGCCCGCGACGACGTTGAAACGCGTCGCGAAGATGCTCACGCGGCGAATCGTGCGCGACCGCGCACGCGAGCGTGACCGGCCTGTTGCAATCGTCGAGACCGGCAAGTTGAGAGAAGGATGACCCCCGAGCAGACCAAAATCTCGGTCGTGATTCCGGTCTTCAACGAGGCAGCGACGATCGGCGGCGTTATCGATCGTGTGCTGAAGTGTGGCTTCGACGCCGAGGTTATCGTGGTTGACGACGCGTCAACCGATGGCACGCGCGAGTACCTGAAGACGCTCGAGCATCCGCGGGTGCGCGCCTTTTTTCACTCCGTCAACCGCGGCAAGGGTGCTGCGCTGAGACTCGGTTTCGCGGCGGCGAGAAATCCGTACGTTTTCGTCCAGGATGCTGACCTGGAATACGATCCGCGGGACTACCAGGTGATGATCGGGCCGCTGCTCGACGGCCGCGCCGACATGGTCTACGGTTCGCGCTTTCTCGGCGGGCCGCATCGCGTGCTGTTCTTCTGGCATTACGTCGGCAACCGGGTCGTAACCCTGCTCTCGAACATGGTGAGTGATTTGAACTTGAGCGACATGGAAACCGGCATGAAGGCGTTCGTGCGTGAGAAGCTGGTCGCGCTTAGGCTCTCGGCGAATCGTTTCACCTTCGAACCGGAGATTACGGCCAGGGCGGCTCGCGCGCGATGGCGAATCTACGAAGTGCCGGTCTCGTACTCTGGACGCACCTACGAGGAAGGCAAGAAGATCGGCTGGCGCGACGCGTTCACGGCAATCTGTGCGATCATCTTCTACCGATTCTTCGATTGAATCAGATGGAGCAGCCGAGCGCGGAGAGCCACCCATCCGGCGCCGCCGGAGAGTTCGCCGGTCCGCTTAAAATTGCCGGCGTCGATCCCGAGCTGCGTTTCGCGGGCGGCGAGACTCAGGTGATGGCGCTGACCCGTGAGCTCATACGTCGAGGGCATCGCGCGGAGCTTATCTGTGACCCGGCAGGGCGGCTCTGGGAGCTGGCCCGCGCTGAGGGAATCGAATGCCATCCGCTCAAGATTCGAAACGCCGTGGATCTCGGCGCTGCGATGCGGCTGCGTGCGATACTGCTCGGCGGCCGCTTCGATATCGTGCATTTCCACACCTCGCGCGCGCATGCGATGTCGCCGATAGTGCGCGGCTGCGCGCGCGCGGCGGTAGTCACGCGGCGGATGGACTACGCGCCGAATCGGTTGTTCGCTCCTCTCCTGTACGGACGCGAGGTTGACCGCGTAATCGCGATTTCGAGCGCGGTTGCCGATTCGCTAATCGGCGCGGGTGCGCCCGGCGCGAACATCTCGATCATTCCGAGCGGCGTCGATATTGAGCGCTTTCGACCGCCGACCGACGACGAGCGAGCGGCTGCGCGCCGCAACCTCGGTCTCGACAGTGAGACGATCGCGATTGGCGCGGCGGGGGCGTTGGAAGAGCGCAAGGGGCATCGGTATCTTCTGCACGCGCTCACGCTTGGCGATGCCCTCAAGGGCGCGCGATGCTTTATCGCGGGAGAGGGCTCGATTCGTGCCTCGCTTGAGGTTGAGGCTGCGCGCCTTGGAGTCGCCGAGCGCGTAACGATGCTCGGGCTAATCGAGGACGTGCGAGCGATGCTCGCGGCGATCGATATCTTCGTGATGCCGTCGCTCAAGGAAGGACTCGGAATTGCAGCGCTCGAGGCGATGGCCTGCGGTCTCGCCGTCGTACTGAGCGGGGTTGGAGGATTGGCAGGGCTGATCGAAAATGAAAGCAGCGGATTGCAGGTGCCGCCGGCGGACGCGAAGGCGCTGGCGGCCGCTCTGGAGCGGCTCGCGCGCGATCGAGAGCTAAGGCAGAGTCTCGGCGCGAGCGCCCGCGCCGCGGCTGTTGCCGAATACTCCGATGTCGTCATGGCCGAGCGAACGCTCGAGGTTTATCGCCGATCTATCGCCGAGAGATCACGGAGGCTGAAATGAAATGCTGAGCATGACCGGCTTCGGTCGGGGCGTGGCGGAGCGCGAGGGCACCCGCGTGATCGCCGAGGTGCGCGCGCTCAATCAACGCTTCTTCGAGCTCAAGCTCATGCTGCCGCGCGGATGGGGTGAGTATGAGGCGGAGATTCGCAAGCTCGTTCAGTCGGTGGTGGCGCGCGGGCGGGTCGAGCTTTTCATCAAGACCGTGGCGCTCAAGCCGCCGCGTGCAAAGCTCGAGGTCAACGATCATCTGGCGAATCTCTACGTCAGGGAGCTACGCCGCGTTGGCCGGGAGCTCAAACTCTCCGGACAGCTCGGCGTCGAGGTCATTCTCAATCGGCCCGAGATTTTCCACGTCGTCGAAGAAGACAACGAGCCGACTCACGCAATCGCGCTTGGGATGCAGGCGCTCCGCAAGGCGCTGAAGCAGCTCGACGCTGAGCGGACGCGCGAAGGACGCAGCCTGCATCGCGATTTTGCGACCCGTATCCGCCGCGTCGCGGCCGCGATCCCAAAGATCGAGCGGCTTGCGGAGAAAACCCGCGCCGAAATCCGCGCTAACTTCGAAAAGCGCGTGCGCGAACTGCTTGCTGAGCTGCCGGTGAATGAAAAGCGGCTCTACGAGGAGGCGTCGGCGGCCTCGCAGCATGGCGACATCAGCGAGGAGTTGACCCGGCTCAGGACGCATCTCGACGGCCTCAAGACCCTGCTCAAGCGGAAAGGGCAGGTGGGCAAATCGATCGAATTTCTGCTGCAGGAGATCAATCGCGAAGTAAATACCATGGGCTCGAAGTCGCAGAGCGCGGCGTTATCTCAAGTAACAGTTGAAGTTAAGGCGGAGGCCGAAAAAATGCGCGAGCAGGTGCAGAATGTCGAATAAGAGTGCTATAAAACGGCATTTCGCAATTGCAACAGCCCGGAGTCTTCGCTAGCCTCGAACATGGACGATCGGTCGCCGTACAGACGCGGTATAATCTTTATCCTCTCGGCCCCCTCGGGCGCCGGCAAGACTACTATTTCTCGCGCGGCGCGCGAAGTTATCGCGGGCCTTGAGATGTCGATTTCGCTGACCACGCGGCGGCCCCGCGAAGGCGAGGTCGAAGGAGTCGACTATCAGTTTGTGAGCGAAGAGGAGTTCAATCGTCGAATCGCCAAGCAGGAACTGGCTGAATGGGCCAGCAACTTCGAGGCGTTCTACGGTACCCCGCGCGCACCCCTCGACGACGCGGTGGACTCCGGCCGAGATATCCTGCTGGACATCGACGTTCAAGGCGCGCGGCAGATTCGCGAGCTCTATCCCGATGATACCGCGACGGTCTTCGTCCTGCCTCCGAGCTTCGCCGATCTCGAGGAGCGGCTCCGCCGCCGCGGCACCGACAGCGAGGATAGTATCCAGCGCAGGCTGACGCGCGCGCGCGAGGAGGCCAGCGCCTATCCTGAGTACGACTATCTGATCATCAACGCGCACGTTGAGGAATCGCTCGCCCGCCTTGAGGCTATCGTTCGCGCCGAGCGGATGAAGGTCGGGCGGCTGCGTGCGGATTTTGCGCCGTGGAAGAGTTAGCCCAGACTGCGGAAAGTAAGCCTGATGAACTTGACGAGCTGATCCGGCTGGTTCAGTCCTATAACCCTTCCGCCGATATCGAGCTGATTCGCCGCGCCTACGCGTATTCGGCGCGCATGCACGCCTCGCAGAAACGCGAGTCCGGCGAGCCGTACGTCATTCATCCACTCAACGTCGCGTTGATAATCGCGCAGCTCAAGCTCGATGTGCCCTCGATCGTGACCGGCCTCCTGCACGACGTCGTTGAAGACACCGGCGTCTCGCTCAACGAAGTCCGTGAGCTCTGGGGCGCCGAGGTCGCGCAACTGGTTGACGGCGTCACGAAGGTTTCGAAGATCAGCTTCCAGAGCCGCGAGGAGAAGCAGGCGGAGAACTTCCGCAAGATGGTGATCGCGATGGCGCACGACATCCGCGTCGTGCTGATCAAACTCGCCGACCGCCTGCACAACATGCGCACGCTCGACCATCTGTCGCCCGAGCGGCAGCACGAGATCGCGCGCGAGACCATGGAAATCTACGCGCCGATCGCCCATCGCCTCGGCATCTACTGGCTCAAGTCGGAGCTCGAGGATCTGTCGTTCAGGTACCTCAATACCTCGGCCTACGGCACGCTCAAGGCCTACGTCGCGAAGACCCGGACCGAACGCGATGAATATATCGCCGCGGTGATCGATATCCTGACGCGCCGGCTCAAGGAATCAGGCGTTAACGCGGAGGTCACGGGCCGGCCCAAGCATTTCTATTCGATCCACTCGAAGATGCAGGAGATGGGACTCAACTTCGAGGAGATCTACGACCTGGTGGCGTTCCGCATCATCGTTGACACCGTGCGCGAGTGCTACGAGGCGCTCGGCGTCGTGCACGCCAACTGGAAGCCGGTGCCCGGCCGCTTCAAGGATTACATCGCGCTGCCCAAGATCAACATGTACCAGTCGCTGCACACCACCGTGATAGGTCCACGCGGACAGCGGATGGAAGTGCAGATTCGCACCCGCGAGATGCACAAGGTGGCGGAGGAAGGAATCGCGGCGCACTGGAGCTACAAGGAAGGTCCAACCAAAGACGCTAAGGAGACTGAGCGCTTCGCGTGGTTGCGGCGTCTGATCGAATGGCAGCAGAACCTGAAAGACCCGCAGGAATTCCTGTCGACGGTCAAGGACGACCTGTTCCCCGAGGAGGTTTTCGTCTTCACGCCGAAGGGCGACGTGCTCGATTTCCCGCAGGGGTCGACCACGATCGACTTCGCGTACCGCATCCACTCGCAAGTCGGAAATCATCTGTCGGGTGCGCGGGTCAACGGCAGGATGGTGCCGCTTCGGTATAAGCTTCGCTCGGGCGACACGGTCGAGGTACTGACGTCGGAGCGGCAATCTCCCGGCAAGGACTGGATCAACTACGTCGCGACTGCGCGCGCCAAATCGCGCATCCGGCAATGGCTCCGTCAGCAGCAGGCGGAGCGCTCACGCGATCTCGGTATTTCGCTAATCGATCGCGAGCTCGAGCTGCTCAAGCTTTCAGTTGCGCAGCTCCGCCACGAGCATCGCTTCGAGCCGGTGCTGAAAGAATTTTCGCAGCGCGACGTCGAGAGTTTGCTCGCGGCCGTAGGCTACGGGCTGCTCACGCCCGCGCAGGTGCTTGCCAAAGTCCTTAACGCGGACGAGCTCAAGAATTATCGCGACGGGAAAGCACCGTCCGCCGCGACGACTGCCCTCGCGCCCAAGGAACGCGCGGCCCGCGAACTTCGCCGAGCGGCTTCAGGAGCGGTCGTGGTGTCCGGCGTCGGCGACATGATGGTGCGCTTCGCCAAGTGCTGCAATCCGCTCCCCGGCGAGGCTATCACGGGTTTCATCACGCGCGGGCGCGGCGTGACCGTTCACGTCGCCGGATGCCCGCATGCACTCAATACCGACCCGCAGCGCCGCGTGCCGGTCGTCTGGAAGGACGGCGAGGAAGCGCCGCGTCCAATTCGCCTCGAGGTGTTATGCGTCGATCAGCCGGGATTGCTCGCCGCGATGACGAAGGCGATCGCAGCCGCCGGGGTCAACATCTCGACCGCCGAAGTAAAGACGCGTGGCTCCGACGGGCGCGCCCTCTCAGTATTTGAGGTCAGCGTGAGCAGCGCGCGCCAGCTCAACAATCTTATGAACTCGATCGGCGCGATCGACGGCGTGATGCGGGTGGCGCGCCTCGGTCAGCAGAACGGCCATCGATACTAGTTGCTTGCCGTCTGCAAATCCGAGCACGGTAATCGTCATGAAGAAAGCGATTGAGACGCGTAAAGCACCCGCCGCGATCGGGCCGTATTCGCAGGCGATCGACGGACGCGGAACAGTCTTCTGCTCGGGACAAATCGGGATCGATCCGGCGATCGGAGTTCTCGTTGAGGGCGGGATCGAGGCAGAGACGAGGCGTGTGTTGGAAAATATCCGGGAGGTCCTGTCCGCGGCCGGCCTTGGATTCGACGACGTGGTCAAGACCACGATTTTCCTGCTCGACCTGGCCGATTTCGATATCGTCAACCGTGTCTATGGCGAACATTTCAACGCGCCTTTCCCGGCTCGCTCGACGGTTGCAGTTGCGGCGCTGCCGCGCGGCGCGCTGATCGAGATCGAGGCGATCGCGACGAAGCGCGACTAGTCTGGTTTTCCTGATTCTCGGTCAGATGCCACTCAAGATTTTGAGTGCCGCCGAGTCGATATGCTTGCCGCGCGGATCGAGCTTCCGCGCCGAGCGAATCAGCCGCGCGTAATTGGCCCTGCGCTGCGTGGAGCTCAGCGCTCCGGTTTCCAGCTGCGCTTTGTCGAGATCGAGCAGCTTGACCGCGAAACTCTCACTCGCGTTTTCGATCACCACGTTGTGCAGGTTGAGATCGGCGTGGAGCAGTCCGCGCGCGTGCATCGCGTCGATCGCCTCGCGGACCCGGCGCAGCACGAGTTCACGCACAATCGGATCGTCGTCCGTCTGCAGGAACTCCCAGAGCGTGAGCCCCGCGACCGCGCGCGTCAGGAAGAAGCCACGATACGCGCCGAACCCCGTCCGTTCGACCATCGCGCCCATCGGCTCGGCAACGGCAATTCCGCGGCGGCGAGCCTCGACGGTAAGTGCCAACTCGCGCAACGGTCGCGGATCGAAACCGAAGTAGAGGTCGGTGAGTAGGAAACGGATCAATCCGCCGCGCTTGGCTCGGCGCGCGAACATCTCGGGCGCATCAGCGACGTTCAGGCGGAAGGCGCCCGCTCGATTCCCCGCTCCTGACGCGCCCGTGCGTGCGAACTCACTCAAGCCCGCAGCGATCGCATCTGCGAAGCGTGCAATATCGCGACGCAACACCAGCACCCGTCGCCCGGTGCTGAATGTGCGAAAGTCCGGGCCGAATTGCCAATCGGGTTCGGTCGCGCGTTTCATCTTCGGCCCGAGCGCCGCAAATCGTTCCCGAATCACGACGCGATTCTAACCGTCCCCGCGCGGGCGCTTGCAGTGCGTATCCAGAGCACGAACAGAGCGGCGAGGGCGACGAGCGCCGAAATAAAATGCGCGGAATAGAAGAGCGCGAGACGATTCAAATGATTCCCCGGCGCCAGATTCAAAATCACCGAGAACGCGAACAATACGAGCACGCTTCGGGGCGGCGATGGTGCCGGCGCTGCGGCATTGTTGGGCATGAATGCGGCGATCAGCAACATGTACGGAACGATCAGCGCGGCGAAATAGCTCTTCCACGAGATCGGCGCGAAGCCGGGCATCACGCAAAAGACTCCGCTCAGTGCGATCCGATCTTCGCGGCCCGAGAACCACGCCCAGATGAGCACGGCTGCTGTGAGTATCACTTCGAAGCCCATGCCGAGCGCGAGCGGAAGCGGCGACGACAGGTCTTCGGCGCTTACCGGTTCCATGAGCCGTGCGATCGCCGACACCGCCGATTGGTTCGTAAGCATCGTGCGGTAACGTGCGGTCATCGACGAAATCGCCTGCACGTATTCGGTAGTCTGCAAGACCCATCGGTGCGGCCCGAAGATGAAAACCGGGGCGACAATCAAGATGATTGCGCCGACCATGGTCCATCCGAAAGAGTTGAAGCGGCGTCGTATGAAAATATAAGCGGCGGCGATGATCGCGAACGGCTTGATCAGAATCGCGGCCGCCAGCATCAGGCCCGCGAGCGGCGCGCGCATCTGCTCAGCGTAAATGATCGCCCACACGACAAGCGCGAGCACGATCAGGTTGATTTGGCCGTGCTCGACGTTATTGCCAATGAAACGGAAGCAAAGCGCCACCGGCGCCACGATCAGCGCAGCCTTTAATTGACCCTCACGCCCGAACAGCATTACGCCCGCGCCGATGATCAATTCGATCAATGCGAACGCATTGACGATGAAGAACGCGAGCTGCGCAAGCTTCAACGGCAACGCCGCAATAGGCGCGAAGGCAAGCGCGAAAATTGGCGCGTAGAGAAAGCGATCGGAGTCGGTCGGCGGATAAATCGGAAGGCCGCCGAGCACGCGCTGGCCGGCGAGATAATAGGTGTTGAAGTCAGCCTGATTGCGCAGCACAGCCGCGATGCCGAGGCCGACGATGTAGGCCGCGATCGCGAGCCAGGCATAGCGGCGGAGCCGCTCTTGGTCGGGCCACTTCATCGCGAGCAATCCAGCGCGTCAGGCGAGCGGTTTCGCCTCGTCGATCAGCATGATCGGAATGTCGTCCTTGATCGGGTAGACAAGCTTGCACGCCTCGCAGACGAGGCCGTCCTGCCGCTCAGTCGGATGCAGGTCGCCCTTGCACTTCGGACAGGCCATGATATCGAGCAGTTCCTGACTTAGCGCCATTCGTTAATCTCCTCCTTGACGATCAAGCGGCCTTCGCGCTGCCGATCCGTTCGAGCACGAGCGCGTCGAGCGCGCGCACATCGTCGTCGTTCATCCTGACCTCGAGTCTAAGCGCGCAGAGTGAGTCCCGAGCGAACGGGAAGCGCTCGAGCTTGACGAGGTCCTTTTCCGTCGTAACGACAAGGTCGGCGTTGCGGGCCGCAGTTACAATAGCCTGCCAGTCGGCCGCCGAGTAGTCGTGATGGTCCGGATATTCGAGCACGCCGGTCAGGTCGGCCTCGAGCTCGCGCAGCATCGCGTAAAAGCCCGCGGGATTGGCAAGCCCGCTCACCGCGAGCACACGTCGATTCGCGAGCGGTGCGGGAGTCTCACGCCATCGCCCTTTTTCCGGCACGATCAAGGCGCTGGGCCGCACGCTTGCGCGAAGCACCTTGGTCGCGCTTGCCAGCCGCTTCATCTGCGAGGGTGTGACCGCCGATGATTGTCCCGGTCCGCTATCGACGATGATCGCAGCGTGCGCGCGCCGTGCTGCGCGAATCGGTTCCCGCATCGGCCCCGCGGGAAGCATCCATCCGTTGCCGAAGCCGTTCGCCGCACTCACCAGCACCAAATCGACGCTGCGCGCCAATCGCACGTGCTGAAAACCGTCGTCCAGGATGACGGCGTCGAGGGGTGCCATTTTCTCGAGCAGACTGATCCCGTTGATTCTGCGGCGTGCGATCGCGATCGGACCGTCGAACGATCGCGCCATCATCGCGGGTTCGTCGCCGGCCTCGTCAACCGGGACCTTGAGTTCGCCCGCGAGTGCGACCAGCGCAGCGCCATCAGTGGTGGACTTTGACCCGTAGCCGCGGCTCAGAATTGCCACCCGGAGGCCGCGATCGCGAAGCCGATTTGCCAAGAACAACGTGAATGGCGTTTTCGAGTTGCCGCCAACCGTCAGGTTGCCGACGCTGATCGTCGCGATACTCGGGATGGTGCGCAAAAATCGCCAGAAGAGGTGCCGTACCGCGACCGCACTGCGGAACGCAGCTGACGCAGGCGTGAGCGCGAGCCAGAGCGGGTAGTCGAGCGGGCGAATCGCGGGTTGCCAGAGCCGTTCAATCCCCGCGCGATGGGGAGTGGGATCGCGGCCCTGCATTTCAAGTGAGATTAATCAGCGGCTGGAGCAGCATCAAGATTCGGCGCGCCGCGCCGTTCAATTGGGCAAGCGTGGCATGTGCCCGCGCGCCAGCCGCGAGCCGGGCGTCTTCGTCTGCCAGCCACGATGCACACGCATCGACGATCGCACGCGCGTCGATCACGACTTTTGCGCCACCCCCACGAATCAGCGCTTCCACGACTTCCGCCTGCTTTTCGTGATGCGGTCCGATCAGAACGGGCAGCGACGCGGCCGCCGCTTCGATTGGACTCTGGCCGCCGCGGCCCTCGAACAGGCTGCCGCCGATGAAAGCGATTGCGCCGCGGTTGTAGAGCGCGCGCAGCTCGCCCATCGTGTCGAGAAGCAACACGTCGGCGGCGCACGCCTGCTCCGCGGTCATGGCGCGTGCCGCGACCGCGTCGAGTCCAGCAGCTTTGAGTGCAGTCGCAGCTTCGTCGGTGCGTTCGAGATGACGCGGCGCGACGATCAACGCGAGTTTTGGAAATCGCGAGCGAAGCTCGCAATAGGCAGCGGCGACTAACGCCTCCTCGCCCGGCCCAGTTGAGCCGGCGATCAATATTGGATGGCCCCGCGCAAAACCTGAGACTACGCCTCTTGGCTCGCCGATTGTCGGCATGGAGTCCAAATCGAATTTCGTGTTGCCGGTCGCGATCACTCGATCCTGAGCGGCACCAAGTGCGCGGTATCGGCGGGCATCGGCCTCGGTCTGCGCCAGCACGAGATCGGCGCATGCGATGGCGGCGCCGAACAGCGAGCTGAGCTTTGCATAGCGTGTCGCCGAGCGCTCGCTGATACGGCCGTTGACGATCGCGATCTTCACGCCGGCAAGGTGCGCTTCGAGAAAGAAATTCGGCCACAGTTCCGTCTCAGTGACCGTCAGCAGAGAGGGTTTGGCGCCCTCGAGGAACGATCGCACTGCCAGAGGCGAATCGAATGGCGCGAGCATGCACGCCGCCGCTTCCGGGATTCGCGTGCGCGCGGCCTCGCGGCCAGCAGGGGTCATGGTAGTGATGATTACCGTCGCATCGGGATAATCGCGCTTGATTCCGATTGCGAGCGGTCTTAGGCCCTCGACTTCGCCGACCGATGCGGCATGCATCCAGATTCGCGGGTGCCCTCCTGGAGCCACCGCAACCTGCCCGCGGCGTTCGCGTCGATCCAGCGGTTGACCCGCTCCCGACGCGAGCATCGCGATCGGCAGCGCCGGATACCACAGCGCGTTGTAGAGCGCACGCAGCATAGAACCGTCGCCCGCGAGCGCGCGCGGCGGCGGCCGCTCAATTGATGACGCTGCCGTTGCCCGTCAGCTCCTCAGCGGAATTGAACTGCAGGTCGTAGAGCTTGCGATACTCGCGGCCCCGCGCGAGCAGCTCCTCGTGAGTACCTTGATCGGCGATTCGCCCGTGAACGATAACGACGATTCGATCGGCATTGCGCACGGTAGAGAGCCGATGCGCGATCACCAGCGTCGTCCGGTTCTGCATCAGATGTTCGAGTGCCTCCTGCACCGCGCGTTCGGCCTCGGAGTCGAGCGACGAGGTCGCTTCGTCGAGTATCAGAATCGGTGCGTCCTTGAGCAGGGCGCGCGCGATCGCGAGGCGCTGGCGCTCGCCGCCGGAAATCCGAACTCCCAGTTCGCCGACTTGCGTGTCGTAGCCCTTGGGCAGACGCATGATGAAATCGTGCGCGTTGGCGAGCTTGGCCGCCCGCATCACGCGCGCGAGGTCACGCTCGGCGCTGCCGTAGGCGATGTTAGCGCGCACCGTGTCGTTGAACAGAAACGTGCTTTGGGTGACGAGGCCCATCTGCGCGCGCAGCGAGGCGAGACGAATCTTCCGTACGTCGACACCGTCGATGGCAACGCTCCCCTCCTGGACGTCGTAGAAGCGCGGGATCAAATCGGCGAGCGTAGATTTCCCACCGCCGCTCATCCCGACCAGCGCGACCACTTTCCCTGCCGGGATCTCGAGGTTTATGTCGCGCAGCACCCATTCGTCGCGATAGCGGAACGACACGTGCTCGAGCGTGACGCTGTGCGGCCCCGATGGCAGCTCGATGCCGTTCGGATCGTCAATCACCTCGGGCGGCTGGTCCATCATCTCGAACACTCGCTCAGCCGCCGCGAGTCCCTGCTGGATATTGGCGTTGGTCTTGCTGAGCTTCTTGAACGGCTGATACACGAGCAGCATCGTGGTGAAAAATCCCGCGAACTGGCCGAGCGTCCGCTGACCGGAGACCAGCGAACCCACCGCCCACATCACGACTCCGACCACGGCGAAGGCGCCGAGCGCCTCGATCATCGGTCCCGTGAACGCCTTGATCCGCGCGACGCGCATGTAGATGCGGAACAGTCGGCGCAGTTCCTTGTTGAACCGCGTGCGTTCGTAATCTTCCATGCCGAACGCTTTGACCACGCGGTTGCCCTGAAAGGTCTCGTGCAGAAGCGCCTGGAGACCGCCAAGCTGCTGCTGTGCATTGCGGGTCTCTTTGCGCACGCGCTTGGAGAGATTGACGATCGGGCCGACGATGACTGGAAGGCCGATGAAGGCGAGGATCGCGAGGCGCCAGTCGAGCACGAAGGCCGTTATCAGCAGCGCGATGAACTGCATGCCGTCGCCGAAAATCGAGAACAGGCCGCCGGTCAGGCTCTGCAGCGCGACGTTGACGTCGCTGATCACGCGCGCAACCATCACTCCGGTCGGCGTGCGATTGAAAAAGCCGAGTGACTGCCGCTGAAGGCTCTCATTGAGATCGGCGCGCATGTCCAGCGTGATCTTCTGCGCGATGTAGGCGCTTAGGTAGTCGTCGGTGAAGTTGCCAATCGCGCGCAACAGGAAGAGTGCCGCGATCGCGAGCGCGAGGTGCCGAATCGTCGCCGCACTCTGCAGATCCATGTGACCGAGATTGGTGAGCAGATCGACGAAGCGCTTACCGATGAATGGAATGCCGGCGTTGGCCGCCGACAGCACCGCCATCGCGAGCGCCAGCAGCACCACGTATGGAAAGATGTAACGGCGCAGATATCCGAACAGGCGGATCTGCAACGGAGTGAAGGGATTCTTCATGTCGTCATCTCGAGTGCCATCGTGGCGACCCGCGTGGCCGCGCCGGGCATCCCAAGTTTCTCGCGCAGTGCGTTGAGCTCGGCGACAGTTTGGCTCCGAATCGTGGGCGAGAGAAGCGGCTCGGCCGCGCGCACGAGGTTTTCAACCGTGACCTCGTGCTGCAGCAGCTCGGGGACGATCTTCCGGCCCGCCAGGATATTGGGCATGCCGAAATATTCGACTCCGCGGACCAGCACTACGCCTATCAAATAGCTGAAGAGCGTCAGCTTGTAGGCGATAACCTCGGGACACCCGAGCAGCGCCGCTTCCAGGGTCGCCGTTCCCGAGGTTACGAGTGCGACTTCGCTCGCAGCGAGAATACTATAGGTATCGCGCTCGACGATCCGGATGCCGTTGAGATCGACGTTGCCTGCCCGCGCCAGCTCCTCGCGCGTAAGCGTTGGCGCGAGCGCGAGCACTGGCGTCAATCCATGGTCGCGCGCGAGCACGCGCGCAGCTTCAACCATCGGCGCGAGCATGTACTTGATCTCGGCGCGGCGGCTGCCGGGAAGTATCGCGATCAGTTTCGCGTTGGGCGCGAGTCCGTGACGCGTCAACGTTTCGACACGATTCTGCGCGGGATTGACGCGGTCGAGCAGCGGATGGCCGACGAACGCGACGCGATCGCCCGCCGTACGATAGAGGTCGGCCTCGAACGGCAGCACCACGGCGAGCTTGTCGGCGCGATGCACGAGTTTGCGAATCCTGCCGCGGCGCCACGCCCAGACCTGCGGCGTGATGTAGTAGAGCACCGGCACGCCGGCGCGCTTAGCGACACCTGACAGCATCAGGTTGAACTCGGCGTAGTCGATCAGGATCAGCAAGTCGGGATTTTCGCGCCGCAGTATTCGCCGCAGCATGAGAAAAGCGCGCAGCGTCCGTCCCGCGGTCGCGCCGAGCTCGGACAATCCGAGGCCGTGGATATCTTCCATCCGCACCAGCGCACGCACTCCCGCTGAGCGCATATGCTCGCCCGCGATACCGAAGATGTCGCATGGTTCGCCACGTGCGATGATCTCGCGCGCGAGGTCACCGCCGTGCAGGTCTCCGGAGGCCTCGCCCACGACCATCATGATGCGCCGCTTGTTCGATGGTGAGGTCGCACTGCTCGCGGACGCCGTCGATGTGGCTTGCAGGGGCATTGCTTCGCTATCCGCGCTCCATCGAGCGGTCAACATCGCTCACGATCGTATCGATCGGCACGTCGAGCGCGTTGTATTGGCGGATTTCGCGGCCGTCCGGACCGACCAGGAAGGCTGCGACGTTATGCGTGACTGAGCCATCGCTCTCGCGCCGGCGTACGAGTTGAAAACGAGCGAGCTCCTGGTCGATCTGCGCGGGCTCACCGGTCAGGAAGAGCCAGCCGCCGCCCCTGATACCTTGCGCTTCCGCATAGTTGCGAAGCTTCTCGGGAGTGTCGTGCTCGGGATCGAGCGTGAACGAAACGATCGTAACTTTCTGCCCGACCTCGACGCCGAGCTTCTTCGCCACCTCGTTCATCCGCGCGGTCAGCCGCGGGCATACTGACGCGCAGCTCGTGTAGATGAAATCCACCAGTACGAGTTTTCCCTTGAGCGACGACAGTGAAACGGGCTTACCGAATTGATCGGTAAAGGTGACATTCGGCAGGACGTCGGCGTGATTGACCGCGGCGTAAGAGCCGACAGCCTCTTGATTGTGACATCCCGCCAGAGCGAAAAGCCCTAGCAGCGCCAGCGCTATCGCCCCGCGTGCGAGAAACGATGAGAAGGAGTTTGACTTCACGTCTTGCACGTAATCTGGCGGCGCCTCCGACGCGCCGTCGACGATGCTTGCGTCAGTATAGCAGGCGGTGAACCTCATGACGCTTCGGTCTCCATCACCTGCTTGATACGGTCGGTCAGCTCCATGACGCGGAGTCCGTCGAGCGCGGTGACCGCGGGCGCCTGTCGGGTCCTGACCGACTCCACGAACGATCGCACTTCGTCGCCCAAAGGATCGGCCTCACCGAGGTCGATTTTCTCAGCCGAAATGATCGGGAACTGTGCGCCAGGCGGTGCCGGACTTTTGCGATAGATCTGGATGCTGCGGGCTTCGTAGTCCACCGAGATGTATGCGTCCGGCTGGAAAAAACGAATCTTGCGCTCGCGCCGCGCCGCGACGCGGCTCGTCACGAGGTTGGCGATAAGGCCGTTCTGAAAACGGATGCGCGCGTTGGCGAGGTCGATCTGGTCGGTGAGAATCGCGACGCCTACCGCCTCGAGCGTTGCGACTTCCGACGGTGCGACCGAGAGGATAACGTCGAGGTCATGCACCATCAGGTCGAGGACGACATCGACATCGGTGCCGCGCTCGGTGAACGACGCGAGCCGATGGCATTCCACGAAGCGTGGCTTGTGAACGATCGAATGCAGATGGACTACGGCAGGGTTGAAGCGCTCGAGATGGCCGATTTGAAGAATGCGCCCGGGGCGTTCCGCGAGCGCGGCCAGGTCGCGCGCCTCATCGAGCGTGGCAGCCATCGGCTTTTCGAGCAGCAGGTCGATTCCCGAGGTCAGCAGCGACGACGCGATCTCATGATGCGTCACGCCGGGTGAGGCGACCGTGGCAAGGTCCACCTTGCCCGACAAGTTCCGGTAGTCGTTGATCGGCCGCGCGCCGACTTCCGCCGCGAGCGACGCGGCGCGATCGCTATCGATATCGACGACGTAGTCGAGCGAGACTCCGTCGAGCGCGGCATATTTCCGCGCGTGCAACGAGCCCAGGCGGCCCGCGCCGACGACGGCAGCACGCAGCTTAGCCATGGCCGATCACCGATACGCCGCTAGCACTGGCGAGTTCGAGGGTTCGCTCGCGCTCGAGGATGAGCGTGACGCCTGCCTCGATTCCGAGCACGGCCGCGCCAATCTCAGCGAGCAATTGAATCGTCGCCGGTCCGATCGCCGGCCGATCGAAGCGCATATCCTGTCCGGGCTTGGCGGCCTTCGCGATCGCAAGGCCCTTGCCGACCAGCGCCGCCGCGCGCCTGAGTGCTGCATCCGTTCCCTCGACGGCCTCGACCGCTGCGACCACTCCGTCACGCACGGCCACCGTCTGACCCACGTCGAATGCGCCGATCTGTCGCGCCACGGCGAACGCGAGCTCGAGGTCGCGCGCATGCTTCTCTGCCGGCTCCGGCCCTGCGAGCAAGCCAGCGCGCGCGAGCATCTCGGGAATCAGCGGCACGGGATCGATCATGCGGATGCCCTCGCTTTCGACCTCGCGCGCGACGCCGCGCAGCACCGAGTCATCGCTGAAGCGCGCGAGCCCGGCGAGCATCTTGAGCGCGCGCGCGTCCGGTGCGAACGAATCGACGAGCCGCGCACGGGAGATTCCGCCCGCCATCGCGGCTTCGCTCACACCCGCATGCTTGAAGGTGTCAACGATCTTCTGCAATTCGCCGACCTTGATCCAGGTTATCTGATCGACGATACGCTCGAGCTCGGGACGAGTTTCGTTGAGGTGAGCGACGGCGATTAGCTTGATGCCGTTTCGGCCGAGCGTCTTCGCGACCTCAATTGGAAAGACGCCGTTGCCCGCGATTATGCCTAGCTTATTCACGCTCGCGGCCGACTACTCCACGTTTTGATTGATTGATGAAATCGACCAGCTTGTGCACTTCGGGCAGCGCACCGAACTCGCCTAGCACCTGTTCGATCGCCTCCTCGCGTCGCAGCTTGGAGTAGAAGATCGTTCGAATCGCGGTCTTCAACGCCGCGATCGTCTCGGGCCCGAACTTGCGCCGCGTCAGCCCCACCTCGTTGATGCCGACGAGGCGCGCGCGCTCCGCTCCCGCAACCATCGCGTATGGCGGCACATCGCGATCGAGGCGCGAGCCGCCGGCGACGAACGCATGCGCGCCGATATGCACGAACTGCGCGACGCCGCACATACCCTCGACGATCGCCCATTCGTCGATCAGGCAGTGGCCGGCGATGTTGGTGGAGTTGGTGATTACCACGCGGTCGCCCACCTGCACGTCGTGCGCGATATGCACGTAATTCATCAGCATCGCGTGGTTGCCGACCCGCGTGACCATCCCGCCGCCTTCGGTGCCGCGATGCAACGTGGTGAACTCGAAGATTTGATTATCGTCGCCGATTTCCAGGCTCGACGGCTCGCCCTTGTACTTCAGATCCTGCGGCGGTGTGCCGAGCGAGGCGAACTGGCTTATCTGGTTGCGCCGCCCGATCGTGGTGTTGCTCTCGATCACGACGTAGGGTCCGATTATCGTCTCGGCGCCGATTTTGACATCGGGACCGATGACGGCGCCGGGGCCGACGTGCGCAGACGAATCGACTTCGGCACGGCGGTCGATGACTGCCGACGAATGAATCTGCCCGCCGATGGCCGTTACCCCTTCACTTCCATCGCGCTCAGCTCGGCTTCAGCCGCGAGCTCGTCGCCGACGTAGGCCTGCGCCTGCATCCGCCAGAGCGGCCGCCGAAAGCGCAGGATCTTCACTTCCATCCTGAGCTGATCGCCGGGGATCACGCGATGACGAAAGCGCACGTTGTCGAGCCCCGTCAGCATGAAGAAGCCGCGCGACTCTTCGCT
>JASHQJ010000521.1 GCA_030037595.1 Candidatus Binataceae bacterium | reverse complement strand
AAACGATTTCGGGCGGCGTGCAGCGAGTATCGGTTGAAGCAGGAGTACGTGACGCCCCACACGCCCGAACAGAATGGGCTGATCGAGCGGTTCTTCCGCTCGCTCAAAGAAGAGTGCGTGTGGCAGCACCAGTTCACGAGCTACGCGCAGGCGCGTCGGGAGATTCTCCGCTGGATTGCCTGGTACAACGCCGAGCGGCCGCATCAGGCGCTCGGCTATCGCAGCCCGCGTCAGTTCCGCGGGTTACAACCGAAACTCGTGGCTTGATTCCAGGGGAGCACTACAACAGCGTAGATGGTATGAGGTGGAGTTTGGACCGCAATGCCTTCACAATAGCCCGTTTGAGTAGAGTTCATGATTGTCGGGACGGGGTAAGCCTGATTGTTCGGATAGAAGACGGCATTGCCACTATACAAATAAGAAACAAATACTAATGGTTGAGTGGACGTATAGAGTGTCATCCGAGTCTATTGCTAGACCCAACCGTCGATTGAGAGGGTCCGCGAAAGGGACGACCGTCGCCGAATTTGACGAGAGAGGGTTTCTGAACTCCAGAACATTGTTGCCCGCTGTGTTGGCCACGTACAAATTTCCGCTCGAGTCGAAGGCCAGCCTACTTGGACCCTGAAGCTGAGGGTCAGTCAGTGTCATCAGTACGCCTGAGCCACAACCTGTGGAAATGCAAACTTCGATGACCGAATTATTTCCCGAGTTCGCAACCCACAACTGATTACTATTCGGCGGGTAGAGCACGAGACCTTCCGGACCGAAGAAACGTTGAGCAGCCAGGCATAGATCTGGCACAAAGAGAATGACGAAACTGACCATAAACAATACGGTCTTGAAAGCGGTTACATGACGGATTGCAAAAAGGAACTTGCGGGTGCTCATCTGGTCGTCTCCATAGTTCTTGGCTGTCGAGGAAACTTTCTGTTGTGAGACCTCCATTCGTATTGTCGTTACTCCGAGTTCGCCTTGCGATGCAAGTGTCCGGGTCGTCTGTCCCATCGTTGTGAACGAGAGTTGCAGCATCGCCGCCGTCTCCATGTTTCCTGGCGCTGCTTGGACGGCTCTGCGGTAGCTGCCGAATGCGTAAGCGGAGCTGGCTGTGGAAACAAGGTCACTCCGGGCTTAATTCTTTGGACGGTTGTCCAGCGGCTCTTTCGGCATCCCGACACGGTCCCGCCTGATTCGCGAACTCTCGCCATGTCTCACCGGTGAAGAGGTCCAGCCAATAACTTCGAGTGTCCATTGAAAGTAGAATCTAAACAAAAAAGAGACGGTCGCCCAGTCCAGTGTTTTGGCTCGATATTTCGTCGCCTTCCAGTTGACGCTGTTGACGCTCGGTCAGTTTCACAGCAATATGGTCGAAATTTCAAGAGACTTGGCGTCTCATGGAAGCGATTGAGCGGTTCACGGCTTCGACTGCTTCTCAAAAGTTCGGATGTGACGCCTGAGAGAAACAGGCTCAGCGTCTTCACTTGAGCTAAAAATCCTTTGACGAAACCGGCGAATTCGAAAATCGTGGCCTTTCTAATAAGATTCTCGTTGGCGGTGGTTCGTCTCGCTCAGGCCGAAACAATCGGTGCGAAAGTGATTGGCATCGCGGATGGTGACACGATAGCCGTCGTCGGCAGTTTCGGTCAGGAAATGCTAATCCGTCTTGCAGGCATCGATGCGCCCGAACACGCACAAGACTACGGGAAGGAATCCGCTGCCAATTTGGTCCAAGTCCACGTCCTCGCCGTCTGGCAACAGCACCTGCAAACCCTTTGTCCGTAGCTTTCCGCTCCACCGCAACCGAGCGTAACCGCCCTTCCTGAAAATCAGCCTCGACAAATTAGCAACGGATTCCTTCCCGTAGTCTTGAGTGTGTTCACGTGCATCGATTCCAGCCAGGCGAGTCAACATTGCCTGATTGTAGTTGTCGAGTACCGCGATGGTGTCCCCGTCTGCAAGACCGACTATCCTCGCGCTCAACGTTTCAGCGTCTGCGAACGAACCGATAAGGAAGCAGAACGTGGTTACTATGGTAAGCAATCCGACTCGTTTCATGTCACGCCCCTTGCCGGAATCGTGAAGCGAAGAGACGACCATTCTCTATTGAGTTGATCATTCCTCGACCGCCCCTCCTTTCATGTCACCGCCGCTTATTAATGTAGTCGCGCCGCTCGAAGCGGGTGAAGTCTGGTTCTTTCGAGCATAGATAAGCATGAGGCCTCTTCACTTCATCTTGTATGTCGTCAGAACCTTTTGGACAACAGAGCATGGGACTTAAGAGAGGGTCTGGTCCATCAGGGTTGAGGTTTGGGCTGCAGAAGCATAATGCAGCCGACGTCGCAGTTCGATGGTTTTCAGTTTGACGTTCTCCCTCCGTGACAGAATGGCTTGACCGCGACCGAAGTAGACATCGGCCGGGGTGAGGTTGTTAAGACTCTCGTGGTAGCGGCGGGAGTTGTAGTAATCGACGAACTCCGCCAGACGCGCATTGAGCTGACCCGGCAGGTAGTAGTTGTCGAGCAGGATCTGGTTCTTCAGCGAGCGATGGTAGCGTTCGATCTTGCCCTGAGTCATCGGATGATAGGGCTTGCCGCGGGTGTGCGCCATGCCATGCTCGGCCAGCCAGGAGCCGAGCTGGGCCGATAGGTAGGACGGACCGTTGTCGCTCAACAGCCGCGGCCGATGCGCTACCGCAACCCGCTCCAACCCGGAACTGCGCAGGGCCATGGCCAGGGTCCCGGAGACATCGGAAGCGGTCATGGTAGTGCACAGCTTCCAGGCCAGGATGTAGCGCGAGAAGTCGTCGAGCACGGTCGACAGGTAAAACCAGCCCCAGCCAATCACCCGCAGGTAGGTAAAGTCGGTCTGCCAGAGCTGATTAGGCGCGGTGGTGGGATGGGCGAAGCGGTCCGGCGCCTTCATCAGGATGAAGGCGGGACTGGTGATCAGGTCGTGCGCCTTCAAGAGCCGGTAAACCGAGGATTCCGAGACAAAATAGCGTCGCTGGTCGACGAACGAGACCGCCAGTTCGCGCGGCGACAACTGCGGCTCCTTGAGCGCGAGCTCAAGCACCGCCGCGGCTACCGTATCCGGCAGCTTGTTCCACACCCGTTGCGGAGCGGGAGCGCGATCCTCGAGGCCGTCAGGGCCCTCGGCGCGATAGCGATCGTACCAGCAATAGAAGGTCGAACGCGGGATGCCGAGTTGGGCCAGGGTGCGCCGTACCGACAATGACGACTGCTCGACCAGGCGGAGGATCTCCAACTTCTCGGCGGCGGTGTACCTCATGTATCGGACTCCCCATCCCCGAGTACGCTTTTTTTAAGCAGGCGGTTCTCGATCATCAGCTCGGCCAGTAGCTCTTTGAGCTGCTGGGTCTCCGCCCGTAACCCTTTCACTTCGTCGCTGCTTGCTTCGCGCGCGGTGTCGCCCGCCAATCGCTTTTTGCCCGCTTCCAGGAAGTCTTTCGACCAGCGATAGTACAGGTTCTGGTTGATACCCTCCCGCCGGCACAGTTCCGCGATGCTGTCCTCGCCGCGCAGGCCGGCGATCACGATGCGGACCTTTTTTTCAGCCGAATACTGGCGCCGGGTCGCCCGCCGGATGTCTCGTACCGCCTTCTCCGCTTCCTCCGAATGCTGCTCCACTTTCGATCTCATCTCCGCTCCTTGTGCGCTTAAGATGAGCCACAATCCCTCTCTTCCTCAATCGCCGCTTTTTGTCCAACTTGTGCTGACGGGGAACACCCCTTACGTTTGGAAGCGGCGACCTTGTCG
>JASHQJ010000520.1 GCA_030037595.1 Candidatus Binataceae bacterium | reverse complement strand
ATCGCCGCGTGGCAATCGCGCACGATTTGCTCACATCGAGGGCGGTATAGGATCGATCACGCTCAGCTGGTCGAACAGATCCACGATCTCGGGCATGGGCCCGCGCAGCTTGAGCGACATGATTTTTTCCTGGTTGTCGTCCCACGCCTGCTGGCTCTCCCATTCGGCGACCGCGTAGAAGTATCGCGGATTGGTTGTGCTGCGCATGAGGATACTGCCGAGCGAACCGCGGCATTCGGCCTGGACTAGGCGCGAGCCCTCTTCCCAGAGCTGGACGAAGCGCGCCTCTTTGCCAGGTGTGATGTCCCATCGAAACATGATTCGAATCATCCAGGCCGGTCCTCCATAACCAAACTAGGCGGCTTTGCGATTTGACGCAGTTTAGCAAAAACGCGGTCCGCGATAGGCACAGGGACGCACGCGGTTGGCGCGCGAGTAGCACGGCCCGTGGCGGTTGGTTATATTGCTCGATACGCTGAGGAGTCGGCTAATTGGCAAGCCACCTGACTCTGGATCAGGCGATTGAAGGTTCGAGTCCTTCCTCCTCAGCCAACTCTTCTTCCCCGTTTTGATTATCGGCATCGATGCCCCAAAATCCTGCGATGGTCACGGCACGCGAATACAATGATCTGCGCAAGGGCACCTGGGTCGGCGAACTCGGGATCGAGATCACCAGCGTCGAGCCGGGCAGGGTGACGGCCGAGGTGAAAGTTCGTAAGGAACTGCTCTTGCCCAACGGCTATCTGCATGCGGCGACGATGATCACGCTCGCGGACAGCCTCTGTGGCTCGGGCACCATGGAGAATCTGCGGCGCGGCGCGCGCGGCTACACGACAACCGAGCTGAAAGCGAACCTCGTCGGCACCGCGCGCGAGGGGACGATCGGATGCGAAGCGACCCTGGTGCACGGCGGCCGGAGCACGCAGGTCTAGGATGCGCGCGTGGTCGCGAAGGAGAGCGGCCAGACGCTCGCGCTGTTTCGATGCACACAGATGATTCTCTATCCCGATGCTCAATCGTGATTGAGCCGCGCGAGTGGGGGCATCTCGCGCTTGAGCGCGATCGGAGAGGACGTTAGGATGCTCTTTCGCCCTGGAGCGCCGCGTTCCAAAGTGGCGTGCAGCGGACGATGTGGCCCCATCGTCTAGTGGTTAGGACACCGGCCTCTCACGTCGGGAACGCGGGTTCGACTCCCGCTGGGGTCACCAAGGAAATCAATCACTTAGCGATCGCGGCTTTTCCCTCGTTACCTTCCGGTGCCAAATAGGTGCCATTCGCAGCCTTTTTGTCGCTTCCAAGAACCACCCCGTTTACCGCGACTCTCAGGTAGGACTCCGACAGGTGGGAGTAGCGCATGGTCATGCGGGCGTCTTTGTGGCCAAGCAGGGCCTGCAGACCCCGGCTCGCAACCCCCGCCGTCGCCTGATAGCTCGCGAACGTATGCCGGAGGTCGTGCAACCGGCAATCTTCAAGACCGGCCCGCTTGACCGCTCGCACAAAGAGCATTGTTGTTTGATTCGGGCCTAGAGGGAACATGCGGCCATCGAGTCGCGCTGGGAGTGCCTTGAGCGCCTCGAATGCCGCCTCGTTTAAGTACACCTGACGGGCGGTTCCGTTCTTGGTGTCGGTAAGCGTGGCAACCCGATTCTCTAAATCGACGGAGCGGCGCGTTAAAGAAAGAATCTCGTTGCGTCGCATTCCGGTATTCATTGCCAGTATCGCGAAGGGCTTTAGGTACGGAGATTCCGACTCCGCGCACGCATTTAACAGGCGGTCGATCTCTTCCAAGCTGAGGAAGCGTGTGCGCCCAGAAGATTCCTTGAGCATCTTCACGCTCCCAAGCCGGTTGCCGCCCAGGTATTCCCACTCGACCGCACGCGCGATCATGTGCTTCAGCACCGTTAGCTCGCGGTTGACCGTCGCGGGATTCGCGCCGGAGATCTTTCCGCGAGCGTCGCAATAGGAACAGGGTGCGCCTCCTGAGGTTTCGCCGCTGCCTTCGCATCGATCGCACGGCTTCTCAGCGAGGCGACGCTGAATGTAAATCTCCGCGTCGGCGGGCGTGATTGTGCGAAGCGTACCGGGAAAGGCTGGCTTGAGATGCTTCTCGACAATGCCGATCCATCGCTCCTGGCTTCGCAGCTTCAAGGTTGGAGTAACGCGCCGCATCCATTCCTTCGCAAAGTCCGCGAATGAGACTGGTGACTCGTCGATAATGCCGAGGTGCTGGCGCCGAGCGACGTTTCCTAGGATGCCGTCGAGAACTTCGCGGGCGACTCGTTTGCTCGGCCCGACTTTTTTGCGGCGCCGTACACCCCGAGCGTCTTTGAAGTCTATCCACCAGTCTCCATCGCGATGAAAAACTCTACTCATAGACTCTCAGGCTCCTTCTTCGTTCTTCGATCGCCCTTTGTGAAATTCGACCAGCCTCCGCATCTCCCTTCCCTTGACTGCGGGAAGGCCGGTGCGTCGCCTGAAGTCACGATTTTTTTTGTACTTCTCCCAATTCCCCTTGGAGCGATGTTCGTGGCGGATGTGGTTACAACGGCGCGAACAGCATGATTGATCTGTTCGTGCAGCGAAGAACACGCGTCGGCATACCTCGCAATAACGAATACGATCAGCAGGCACGTCGTTCAGGTCCTCCAAGCAGAGCGCCAGCGGGGTCAAAAAACTGGTGCAGATCATGCCGTGCTGTATCTTCGCGATTCGCGCCGCCCTTGTGGCGGAATGGGAAACGCGCATTTGCAAAGGTAGCTGCAAACGAAATTGCCCCCCCTTCTCTCGGAGCGAGACCGAGGCCGTAGCGTCCAACTGCTTCCGCGAGGCGGACGCCCCCGGTTTCGAGCAGCAAGGAGCGGGCAGTCAGAAGGAATCGCCTTGGGCTCACGCCGTACAAGTCGGCGACTTTCTTCGCGGCGGCAGCGTCGAAGTGGCTTGGCGTGCGCGTGACTTAGTCGCGCCCGAAGGAATCTCGCTACTTGCTTCTCCCAGAGGACTGGGGAAGACCCAGGTCGCCATCAAGCCCGCTATCGAATTGGCGGTCGGTGGAACGTTTCGCGGCGAGTTCTTGGGGAGATGCCGCGTTCTATATCTGGACCGTGAGAACTCCAAAACAATGCTGAGGCGCCGGTTCTCAAAATGGGGCGCACCCGATGAAACTCCGGGACTCAACTTGCTGCCCGCGACTACTGCCCGCCTTTGACAGACGCCAAAGCATGGGCGGAGTTCCCTTATGCCGAGCATGACGTTGTCATTCTCGATTCCATTAGCGCGGCAACAGAGGGCGTTGAAGAACGCGATGGCGGCAAAACCGGGGCGGCAATCGCGCCACTGCTTGATGCCACCGCGAAGGGGCTGGCAGTGGTGGTGCTGGCCAACACGCAAAAAACTGGCGAGGCAGTGCGAGGCTCCGGCGTAATAGGCGACCGCGCCAGCCTCATTTGGGAAATCAGGGACGCGACCGATCTGCAACTCGATCCCAAGCTGCAAACATGGTGGGAGTGCTTGCCGGAAGCGTCTGACAAGGCATGGGGAGCACGGGCTAAACGCCGCTCTCAGCGTGAGACGCTTCGGCTCGGGTTTGTCGTCAGCAAGTGTCGACTCGATGTGGAGCCTCGGCCATTCGTTCTCGAAGTCCGGATGCCCACTGAAACGCCGTGGGAAATCGTGGATGTGACCGAAGAAGTCGAAGCAGAGCACGCGCGGGCCAAGGGCGAAGCCGTTGA
>JASHQJ010000519.1 GCA_030037595.1 Candidatus Binataceae bacterium | reverse complement strand
CCAGCGTGATCAGAGCAATGACAGCAACGGCCCCTTGCCGCAGGGCACCCTCCACAACAACAGTAGCGACGAACAGGAACAGGCCGCGGGCCGCTCCGATCTCGCCAACGAGCAGCAGGGCGTCAACGATCCGAACGGCGCGCCGAAGCCGCAGGACGCTCAAGGCGACCAGCAGAACGGCGAGCAGGGCAACAGCGGCGGCGCGGCGCATGGAATCGGCGTCGATCCGGACAGCCTGTTCGGCGCGGCGGCGCAATCCAAACTCGGCAACGAAGGCTTTGAGATCGCGATCGAGGCACGCCCTATGGACCACGGCGCCAAGGGCGCTGGTCACGCGTACGAGCCGCCCAAGGTTCGTACGCCGCTGGCCGCTGTCCAACAGCCTGACGAGCCGGTAGCCAGGACTGACGTTCCGCCCGACGATCGAACCACAATCAAACGGGTATTCGAGCGATGAGTGAGATAGCAGCGGTCGAAGCTCCGACCGTGGCCGATTTTGCGCGCACCTTCCGCCGCATCCAGGCCGAAATTCACAAGGTGATCGTCGGCCACGGAGAAGCGGTCGAGGAGATGCTGTCGGCGCTGTTCGCCGGCGGCCACGTCCTGATCGAAGGCGTGCCCGGCACGGGCAAGACCACGCTGGTCAAGACGCTCGGGCTCGCGATGAACCTGAGCTTCAACCGCATCCAGTTCACGGTTGACCTCATGCCGGCCGATATCACCGGCACCCGCGTGATTCTCAGCTCCGACGACGGGCGACGCGAGTTCACCTTCCAACCCGGTCCGGTCTTTTGCCACATCCTGCTCGGCGACGAGATCAACCGCGCCACACCCAAGACACAGTCGGCGTTGCTCGAAGCGATGGCCGAGCTGCAAGTCACCGTCGCTGGCGTGACGCATCGCCTCGCCCCGCCGTATTTCGTGATGGCGACGCTCAACCCGATCGAGATGGAGGGCACCTATCCGCTGCCCGAGGCGCAGCTCGATCGATTTCTCTTCAAGGTGCGGCTGAGTTATCCCGACGAAACCGAGCTCACGAAGATCATCACCACCACGACCGGTCCCGAAGACGCGGGAGTCGAGCCTGTCTTTCACGCCGACGAAGCTCGCGCTCGCGTGGAAGCGCTCAAGAAGTTGGTGCGCGAGGTGATCGCGGCGCCCGAGCTGGAGCACTACGCGGCGCGAATCGTGCGCGCCACGCAGCCACAGAATTCGCGTTACGTGGCGGATGAGGCGCGCTCGGTGCACGACGAGATGGTCAATCGCTACGTGATGTTCGGTTCGAGCCCGCGCGGCGCGCAGGCGCTGATCCTGGGCGCCAAAGTGCGCGCGCTACTCGACGGCCGTGCCAATATCGCGCGAGAGGATATCGAGCGTGTCGCGGTTCCCGCGCTCGCCCATCGCATCATGCTCAACTACGCGGCGCATTCCGACGGAATCGATGCGATCCATATCGTCGAGCGCGTGCTGAAATCGGTGCGCTCGGCGCGTACCTGAGGTCCTGCCCATGCTCGAGACCCGCGCGTTCGAGCCCGACTATCTGCGCAAGCTCGACCGGCTCGTCCTCGGTATCAAGCGCGCGCGTTCGGTGCGCACCGGCGAGCGCCGCCTCGGCCGCGTGCAGGGCCTCGGTCTCGAAGTCGAAAATTTCAAGGAATACGCCGAGGGCGATGATCTGCGATTTCTCGATTGGAACGCACTCGCTCGCCTCGACCATCCGCTTATTCGCACCTTCCGCTCCGAGCGCCAGATCGAAATCACCGCGCTGGTCGATGCGAGCGCCTCGATGGGCATGCCGGAGCACGACGATAAGCTCGGGCTCGGCCTCGCGCTCGCTGCTTCGCTCGCCTATATCGGCATGGCCGACAACGATCCAGTGCGGCTCGGCGCATTTTCGATGCGCCGCGGTGCGATGCGCTTCGAGACCACGCCATTCCATCGCCGGCGCGAATCGTACGTCAACTTCCGCCCCTTCGTGACTTCGGTGAGCGCCGGCGGCGAGACTCGCCTCGGCGCTGCCATCGATCAATTCCTGCTCCAGCATCGGCCGGCCGGCGTGGTGGTGCTGATTTCCGATTTCCTCGTCGCCGAGGGCGACATCAACGATGCGTTGAAGCGCCTGGTTTCGGCACGTCACGAGGTGAAAGTGGTGCACGTGCTCGGCGAGATGGAAAGCACCGGCGCATACCCGCCCGGCCTTTACCGCATCCGTGACGCTGAGAGCGGTGAGACACGCGAGGCTGTGCTCGGTCCCGAGTATGCCGCGCAGTGCCGCGCGAAAGTGGAGCGACTGGCGGCCACCGTGCGCGCTATCTGCGAGCGTCTTGCGATCGTTTACGCACAGGCGTTCGGAGCCGGCAGACTCGACGACTTCATGGAGCGGGAACTGCCGCACCTCGGAGTGGTGAGGTAGATCGATGGGTTTTCTCGATCCGCGCAATCTGCTCTGGGGCCTCAGTCTTGCGGTGCTGGTGATTATCTACTTGCGCTCGCGAGCGCGGCCGCTGATCGAAGTATCGAGCCTGATGCTTTTCGACGAGCAGCCTGCGCCCGCGGCGAGCGTGCGGCGCGTCCACTTCGATCCCCTGTTCTGGCTCGAGGTTGCCGCGCTCGCCGCACTCACGCTCGCGATCGCGGGTTTCTTCGTGCGAATTCCCGAGACACCGGCGCACGGCCGAAGCCGCGCGCTCGTCTTCGACGTCGGCGCGGCGATGGGCGCGACTGACCGCGCAGTAGAGCGCCTCGACCGGGCGAAAGCCGCGGCGCTCGAGATGATTTCGTCGGCAGGGCCGGGCGATCAGTTCAGTATCATCTCCTATGCGCTCGAAGCGGAGCTCGTGCAGGCGCCGACTTCTGACCAGAAGGAGCTTCGCGCCGCGATCGACCGCCTTCGTTCGTTTGACGTCGCTGCTCGTCCGGTCGCTCTGAGAGCCGCGCTGATGCGCGCGCGCGGCGCGGCCGACATCGATCTCTTTTCCGACCGGCCGCCACCTTTGGCCGCGATCTCAAATGTCGCTTCGGCGGGGCACTTTGAGTTTCATCGTGCCGCCGGTTCAGACGCCAATCTTGCGATCGTGTCGCTCGAACCCGGTACGCCCGGCGCGTCGAAAGGCCGGCTCAGCGTGCGCAGTTTCTCGGAGCATCCCGCGGCCTGCGATCTCGCAATTGATCTCGCCGGCACGGAGGTTCTGCGCAGCACCGTCGTGCTCGCGCCGCGCGAGCAGGCTTTCGTGGGCTTCGGCCCGCTAGATGCGGGCGGGCTGCTCCGCGCGCGGATACTAAGTGCCGACGCATTGGCCGCCGACAACACTCGCTACGCGCTGGCGCCGGCCGCAGACTCCTTCTCAGCAATAGTGTTTTCGCCAGACGCCGCGGTGCGCGACGACCTCGCGCGCACGCTGCTAGCGGTCAATCAGAATTTCCGTATCGAAACGATCGATCCGGCGAAGTACAAGGCCGACGCGAGCCGCGCCTCAAATCCTTACGCGCTCGCAATCTTCCACGATTCGTTTGTGCCCCAAGTCCCTGCCAGGGCGAGCCTACTGATTTATCCGCCGCCGGGAACGGCCGCATCTGCCCTCGCACCCGGCCTTCAGGTCGAGGCGACGGCGCCTGCGGCCGAGCTTCGCGACGGCTCCGGCTCCAGTGCGGCCGGCATGCCGATGGGTGAGACGCGAGTGCTCAAGCTCGACGAGTGGATGGAGCCGACAGCATCAGCGATTCTCAGCGGACATGGCCGCGCTCCAGCGGTTGCGTTTGGACAGGCTGCGCACGGCGCGGTCGGTGTGGTCGCGTTCGATATCCGCGATCACGCGCTGCTCGACCCGGATCACCTCGACGCGCTTGTCGCCACAATCGACCTGGTCAAACGCCTGATCGCGCCGACCGGCCTTCAAATCGTTTCGACCGGAAGTTATGTAACTATTCCGGCCGCGTCGCCCGCGCGAGTGACCGCGCCTGACGGCGTGGTGCGCACGGTCGCGCCCGACAAGTGGGGCCGGATAACGCTTCGTCCGCTCAACGCAGGCCGTTACACGGTCGAGGTGGCCGGCACGACGACGCAAGTATTCGCCAACTACTACGACGCAACCGAATCGGATCTGGCTGCCGCGGATTCCGCTGGGACCGCGACCAGCGGTGGGCGCATCGCGGAGCCATCCGCTGCGCCGCGCCAGAATCAGCTTCAGCCTCTTGTGCTGATGCTGGCCGCCTTGGCTCTGATAGCGCTCGTGACTGAATCTGTCTTGCTTGCGCGTCACGCGGCACGGTGGGGGATGCGCCATGTTTGAGCGGCCGCATCTGCTATTGCTCCTCCTGCTGCTGCCGATCGTAATAGCGCCAGGTATTTTCGCGCTGCGTGGGGGACGGCGCCCGCTCGCATTTCTGCTGATATCGATCCGCACCTTGCTGCTGGTCACGCTGGTCGCGCTGCTTGCGGGTCTCAGAATTCCGGGACGCGTCGCTGCCCGCAGACTCGCCGTGGTCGCCGCGATTGATGAGTCACGCTCGATCGCGCCGGATCAGGCCGAATGGATGCGCGAGCGGGTTAACGAGCTCAAGCGGGCGATGTCGCCGCGCGACGAACTGGCTGTGCTGGGATTCGGCCGCGATGCGCGGCTGCTCGCGCCGATGGCCGATCCGCGACTCATCAGCGTAATCGGCCGCGGCGCCGATCCCGGCGCGACCAATAT
Source organism: Candidatus Binataceae bacterium (assembly GCA_030037595.1). Classification (GTDB taxonomy): domain Bacteria; phylum Desulfobacterota; class Binatia; order Binatales; family Binataceae; genus JASHPB01. The sequence goes on along the minus strand of JASHQJ010000519.1, from coordinate 569 downwards.
CGCCGATGCCCTGACGACTGCTGAGAGTCTTTTCGCGCCCGACACCGACAAGCGCATCGTGCTCCTTAGTGACGGCAACGAGACTGAGGATTCGGTGCGTGCCGCGATTCCCTCGCTGTCGGAAGCACAAGTCCGCGTCTTCAGCGAGGCGCCGCCGCCGTCTGCGACCGAACGGGTCGCGCTCACCGATTTCCGCGCGCCCGGATTAGTTCGCGCGAACCAACAGTTTGCGTTTCGGATCGCGGTCGAAAGCGAAGCGCGATCGCCCAGCAACGCGACGCTGAAGCTCTACCAGGATGGATCGCCGGTGGGAGCGGAAACGGTGATGCTGAAGCCTGGCCTCAATCGCTTCGATTTGCCGTACCGGATGGGGCAGCGCGGCGCGTTTATCATGGGCGCCGAGGTGAGCGTTGCGCCGCCGCGGCTCGCGATCAATCCGCGGGTTGAGACCGGCATGTCTGTGATAGGTGCGCCGCGCGTTCTGATCGTCACCCTGACGCCGCCCGAGAGCCTGCTGAGCGCGCTCAAGCTCCGCGGCTACCGGATTGACACGGTCTCGCCGCTGAGTC
>JASHQJ010000518.1 GCA_030037595.1 Candidatus Binataceae bacterium | reverse complement strand
CGGCTCACGCTGTCGGCGCAATAGAAAGTTCGATTGTCGGGGCTGAAGCACGGGCCGTTGGTGCATCCGATTGAGGGCTCGAGCACGCTACATTTGAGCGACGCATCGAGGCTGAAGATCGACCCCGCCGGTCCTGCGAACTTGCTGTCGAGCGTGCCCGCGATGAACCTGCCGCGCAGGTCGGTCTTGCCGTCGTTGAAGGTTGTGCCCGGCTTTGCGACCGGACCGCCGATTTGCTTGGCCTCGGCCGATTCGAAGTCAAAAAGGTAGAAGCCGTCGGACAGCGCGAGCACCGCGCCGCCCTTTTCACGAATCGCGAACGACCCGATCTGCTTCGGCATCTTCCACGTCTTGATGTCGTTGGTTTTCGGATCGAGCCGGTAGAGCGCTGGGGCGTTGCCGTCGATCCAATAGAGCGCCTTTTCGGCGACATCCCAGACCGGACCTTCGCCGAGCTTGTTTTTCACGCCGGGAATTTTTTCGATTGAGATCGCCATTGTGGTCACCCTCCGGACGATGGTTGCCGAGCGAGTTCAAGTAATCGGCTCGCACATTTTCGTGGACAGTTCAACTTCGACGGCACTAGAATCCGCGCAAATGCATCGATCGAAACTTTCGAGGAGGCTCAGGCGATGCCGAAATACACATTCGTCGTATTGACCAATCCCGTGGCCGGCAAAGAGGACGAGTACAACAAGTGGTACAACGGCCAGCATATCCCCGACGTGCTAAACGTGCCGGGATTTGTGTGCGCGCAACGATTCCGCCTGGCTGACGCGCAGATGGGCGGCGAGGCGAGCAGGACCTACAAGTATCTGGCCCTCTACGAAATCGAAACCGATGACCTGGCGGGAGCCCTCAAGCAACTGCGCGATCGCGGCGCCTCGGGCGAAATCGTGCCGAGCGACGCCATCGATATCAAGAATGTCGGAGCTTACGTATTCCAGCCCGTGGCCGAAAAAGTGATGGCCAAGGACGTGAAACGTCACGCCGCGTAGTCTGAAAATCACTGACCGGAACGTCGCTTCTGTTCCAATCACGTCGGCGCTGGATTCGCTTGACTTTTGTACCGATTGGAATTGATTGAGGATTGACATGGCGGACGAAGCTCGAGAGTGGCGCAGCGAATCGGTGCGCGTCGCGGGATGCGACCTCACCGTCATCAAGGGCGGTGCAGGTAAGCCGCTTCTCGTCCTGCATGACGAACTGGGATTTCCGGGCTGGCTCAAGTGGAACGCGGCGCTCGCCGAGTCGCGCACCCTTGTTATCCCGATGCATCCCGGCTACGGCGTGACTGCCGCGCCGGAATGGATTCGCAACATTCGCGATCTCGCCGGCTTCTATTCGATCTTCGTCCGCGAGCAGAAACTGGCTCCGCTCGATGTGATCGGATTTTCACTCGGCGGGTGGATCGCGGCGGAGATGGCGGCGGCGAATCCCGATCAGTTCTCGCACATGGTCCTGGTCGCTCCTGCGGGCATCAAACCGGCCGAAGGTGAAATCGCGGACTTCTTCCAGATGATGGCGCCGGATCAGCTCCGCGCCACCGTTCGGGAGCCCGCCGACACTCCAGAGTTCGCCCAGTTGTTCGGCGGAATCGGACCGCAGGCTTTCTCGCTGATGGAAGAAGCGCGCGCGCAAACGGCGCGCCTCGCCTGGCAACCCTTCATGCACAATCCGAGTCTCGGGCATCTGCTCGAGGTCGTCGATTCGCTGCCGACGCTTCTGGTGTGGGGCAAGCAGGACGGAATCGTGCCGGTCTCGGCAGCCAACGATTACAAGTGCGCGATCAAAAACGCGGAGTTGGTCATCTTCGAGAACTGCGGGCATCGGCCCGAAATCGAAGTGCGCGAACAGTTCATTCGCCGGACGCGAGATTTTCTCGGCTGATAACCGAGGGAGGACTCATCATGCATACGATGTACTTTACCGAGCGGCCCTATCGTTACGTGCCGAACGACGAGGTTATCAAGAACGGCTTCTTCGGCATCGAGAACAAGCACTTCGATTCGGCGAAGGGCGCGCAGCTCCTCAACGAATACCTCGATGAGAAAGTCCTCGCCGAGGAACTCGGCTTCGACGGCGTGATGCTGAACGAACATCACGACACCGCGTTCTGCATGGGCTCGGTGATGAATGTCGAGGCCTCGATTCTCGCGCGCATCACCAAGCGCGTGAAGATCGTGCTGCTCGGCAATCCCATTCCGATCGTCGGCAACCCACTGCGCCTCGCAGAAGAACTCGGCATCATCGACATGATCTCCGGCGGGCGGCTGGTGAGCGGATGGGTGCGCGGCGGCGGCAGCGAGCAGTTCGCGTCCAACGCCAATCCAGCCTTCAATCGCGAGCTGTTCAACGAGGCTCACGAAGTCATCATGCAGGCGTGGACGAAGCGGGGTCCATTCCGCTACGAGGGCAAGCACTTCCACTACCGATTCGTCGATCCCTGGTGTCTGCCGCTCCAGAAGCCGCATCCCCCGATCTGGATTCCCGGTCTCCTGAGCCCCGAGACTGTCGAGTGGTGCGCGCAGCATCGCTATCCCTACATCGCGCTGGCGACCTTCCTCGAACCCACCGTCGAGCTGTGGAACTTCTATCGCGATGCGGCGGCGAAGCAGGGTTACCAGGTAGGGCCAGAGAATTTTGGCTACCTGCAGAAGGTTTATGTCGCAGAGACTGACGAGAAGGCGCGCGAGATCGCCAAGTACGACATGTTCGGCGGCGCCGGAATCGGCTACAGCCTGTTCGGTCGGCCGCAATTCATGTTCCCGCCGGGCTATAACTCGAAGGCGGCGACCGCGCGAATCGCGACCCAGTTCAGCGATCCGGACGCGGGCGAAGGCAGTCCGTGGGCTTCTCTGGGCAACCCTGGCGGTAACGGCGCTGAGAAGAGAAATGGCCACGCCAACGGCGGCTCGGCACGTGAGCAGGTTTCAAGTGCCCAGGTCGATCATCGCTCGGCCGTATGGCAGGAGCGCGAGAAGACGGTTGACGTCGCTGCCGTGCGCAAGCAGGTGTTCGACGCGTTCCCGCAGGTGGAGCATTCGATGCAGGTGATCTGCGGCACGCCCGAAACGGTGATTAAGAAGCTCCGCGTCGTGCTGGAAGTGCTGCGCCCCGGCATCTTCGCCTTCTGGCAGAATGACGGTCCGATCTCCAAAGAGGACCGCATCAACAACATCAAGTTGATTGCGAAGGAAGTGATGCCGGCAGTGCGGCAAATCGGCAAGGAGCTGAATCTCACTTCACCGTTCGAGGTGACGCCCGGCTCGCGGCCGTTGCCGGCGTCGGGGAAGCCCGAGTCGGTCGGATCGCTCGAGCCGCTGTTGCGCTATCGCGAGCGCGAAGGCGAGCGTGCCGGCGCCCCCGCGCACTAAGCGGGACATTTAGAGGTCGCGCCGCTCGGGCGCGGCCGGTTGCCACTTCGCTGACGAACGGGATATTGCCGCGAGGTCTTATGACTCGCGGCAGTATTGCTATTTCCTGGCACTTGCGACCGCTTGTGCCGGCTAGTTATCTTTCCGGCCGGCAATCGCGATGGGTCCGGGGAGTGTTCGCGGCACGCTCGCGCCGCATATCGTCCAGCTTGGGATTTGTCTCCTATCGGCGTTGGCGATTTTCGTTTCTCCCGATTCTGATCTGGCGCCACAGGTTCCATCGCTGGATCTACATCGCCGACAAGGACAACATCCTCTATCTGCAACTGGCCGCGCAGTCCCACTATCGCCACACTGGTACCTGGCCGACCCCGTCGATCCGCGCTACGAGAGCTACTTCCCGTGGCTCATCTACGTGCCCTCGGGCGCGCGGCTCGAATTCTGGGACTCGATGTCTTCGAGATCACGCTTCTGTGGCACGTTTGGTGCCCGATAGGCCTCGCGCTCGGGTTCTACTTCTTCTTTTATTGCTTCATCAAGGAAAGATGTGCGGTGGGGGCGTCAGTGTTCGAGATGTCAGACGCGGGCATGTTCGTAGGCGCGCCTCTCTTTCATCATCTGTTGCTTCTAGCTCAGGTATTGTCCGGTCGGGCCGCTAACCTACGAATGGCCGCCGGTGTTTCTCACGCAGCGGCCAATGGTTGACCCGGCGCTGGGATTGCCGTTCCTGCTGCGGCATCTAATCGCGACAACGATGCGGCACTTTTCCGAGGATCGCGTTCGCCGGCATCACCTTCGGCTTACGCTTCTACGTTTATTTCTATTTCCGGACCGCGGCTCTTTGTGGGCTGATTCTCGCATGCATACTTGATCGCGAGAAGCGCGGCATCTATTGCACTTGTCTTTGGATAGGGTTGGTGCTGGCTGTTCCGATCCTTCTGCACCAGATGCATGCGAGCCGAGAGCGTACCCGATGCACTGCCGCGCAAAGGCTATTTTCTTCCGGTGCGGCGCTTCAGCTACCTGATGATTCCCAAGGTCGCGATCTTTTGGCTTTTGGTAACCGCTACCTGGATCAGGATAAAGGGCCGCGATCGCGGCGCTTGCGCTCGCCAACAGCCACTGATCCTCGGCATGGACCTGGAGTCGGAACATTGGCGGATGGTCTGGGACCGGCGACGGGGTTGTTGGTTATCGTCGCGGCAGCCGAATTGATCATAGCTAACCTCGGCTCTTCGCGGAGCGCTCGATGGTTGGCCGCCGGTGCGACGGCCTTATTCATGGTCTCTGCCCCTTTTTTTCTGCAAGGCATCGAAACGCTCAAAACGGACGGGGCGCGGCGCACGATCGAGGCTTATCGATAATTCGAGCCGGCGGAGGCGAACCTGCGATTGCTTGCGCCAGGTTCTGTTGTTGCTCGCGCGGAGCCGCTTTGCGAGCTAGCTATTATTGCATCAAACACGCGCCCGCTTTTCACTTGAGAGTTTATGGATGGACGATCGTGAGTGGGCGACGCGCAACGCTCTCAACGCCTACCTTGAAGGCAGGGCTCCGAATGCCTTTCGTGATTGTGCGAAGGAATTTGTGAAGCGCTACGGATGGCGTCCGTGGTCGATTGACGATCATCAAAGGCAGACCTGCAAAACGAACTCGACGGTTTATATGGTAGCGTCTCGCAAAATCCTGCCGCCTAGTTGCAACAATTTAGCGTACGTTATGTGGTGCTTCCCGCCGATCGCGATCCGCCGACTTACCTCGCGAAAGGATAGCTTCGAGTAACGGGCGGTCCGGGCGCCCAGATTTGGGAACGATCGTCCACAGCGCCCAAAAGTAACCCGGGCGAGAACTCGCCGAGCAAAGGGTGACGTTCTACTCGAGCGGCGCGGGCAGTACTTTCACCTGCGCCGCGCGATTCGCAAGAGCTATCAGCCGGCCGCGGACTTTCTCCTCTCGGCCCAGCGCTTCTTCATCGCTTCCGATAGTCTCTTGCGGCCTGCTGCGGTGAGGCCCTTGCGCTTCTTGGAAGCGGCGGTCTTTGGCGCCGATTTGCCCGCGCGCCGCTGGGCCCATCGCTTCTTCATAGCGAGTGACAGCCTGCGGCGGCCTGCTGCCGTGATCCCTCCCGGGCGCCGCTTCGCTTTGGGCCCTCGCTTCGCGCCGCTTATCGCTCCGCGAGCTTGCTCGACCAGCGCGGCAATTGCCCGTCCTATCCGATCTCTTTCGGCTTCCAGGTCTTTGACTATGCGATTTAGGTCCAATCTAGTCTCCTGGTTAGTGTTAGTTGCCTAAGTATGTCCTTTAGCCGAGGCAACTACAACGTCCCTTGGAATCAATGTCAACAAGCTGTTTGATGCTACCTCATCGCCGTGTGCGGACCGGTTTGTATCGATTGAAGGTAGGCGACCAACTGATCGATCATTTTGTTGACCTGTTCCCTGGTACCGGTCTCGGCATACAAGTGCTCGCCCCACACCGGCATGTCTCGCGGACCATGAGCTTTCACCGCGGCACGGCCATCAATAAATTTCGCGATTTGGTCCTCGGGTAAGGGGTTTCCGTAGCGCTGATACAGGAGCCGCAGGTTGGCAGGCGGCGTCGTCAGGATCGGCGCGAGCGGGCCATTTCCTTCGCCGGAGATGCCGTGGC
>JASHQJ010000517.1 GCA_030037595.1 Candidatus Binataceae bacterium | reverse complement strand
CTATGAACGCTTGCTCCGCGGCACCGAGATGGACGAGCGTGCGCTGCTCGAGGAGCTCGTCAAAATCGTCGCCGAGCGCGATCCCGACGTGATCGAAGGCCACAATCTTTTCCGCTTCGATCTCGAATATCTCGAGGCGCGAGCGCGGCGTCATCGCGTGCGCCTGGCCCTCGGGCGCGACGGCGGAACGCTGCGCGTCAGGCCATCGCGGCTTCAAATCGCCGAACGATCGATTGCGTATCGCCGCTACGACATCCCGGGGCGGAGCATCGTCGATACCTGGATCCTCGCGCAGCACTACGATATCGCGTCGCGCGAGCTGGAGAGCCTGAACCTGAAGCAGCTCGCGATTCACTTCGGCCTGGCCCGCGATGATCGCGTATACCTCGACGCGTCGCGCGTGAGCGACATTTTCGATCGCGAGCCGGAGCGGCTCTTCGAGTACGCGCTCGACGACGCGCGCGAGACCCGCGCGCTGGCCGAGACGCTGGCGCCCAGCTACTTCGTGCAGGCGCAGATTTTTCCGTACTCGTATCAAAGCGCGATCCTGCGTGGGAATGCGACCAAGATCGACGCGCTAATGATGCGCGCGTATCTAGCCTCGAATCACTCGATTCCCGTCCCGCAGCCGTCCGCCGCCGTGATGGGCGGCTATACCGAGATTCGCCGCGCCGGAGTGGCGCGCGGCGTGCTGCATTGCGACGTGACCTCGCTTTATCCGTCGCTGATGCTGCAATACGGGCACGCGCCGGCAACAGACAAGTTGGGAGTATTCCTCAAGTTGCTCGCCGATCTCCGAAGCTTCCGCGTGCAGGCGAAGGCCGCGGCGCGCGAGCTTGCGGGTCTCGAACGCCGCAATCTCGAGGCGCTTCAGCAGACCTTCAAGATTCTCATCAACTCGTTCTACGGCTACCTTGGCTTCGGCCTCGGACACTTCAATGACTTCCAGCAGGCGGGCGCCGTCACGCAGCGTGGTAGGGATTTGATCCAAGCTGCCGTCGCCGGGCTGGAGGATCGCGGCGCGCAGGTGATCGAAGTTGACACCGATGGAATTTATTTCGTGCCGCCGGTGACGGTTGCCGACGAAGGAGGACCCGACGCGCTGCTCGAAGAGATTGCGGCCGTGATGCCCGAAGGTATCCGGCTTGAAATCGACGGCCGCTATGCCGCGATGTTCAGCTACAAGATGAAGAACTACGTGCTGCTCGACGACGCGAACGAGATGACGATTCGCGGTTCGGGGCTCAAGTCGCGCGGGCTCGAGCGCTTCCAGCGCCGCTTCATGGAGGAGATTTTCGAGCGCCTGCTGCTCGACCGCGCGAAGGAAATTTCGCCGCTCTATCACGACTACCTCGCGCGGCTCAGCAATCACTCGCTCGGAATCGAGAATCTGATGAAGACCGAGACGTTGCAGGATTCGCTCGATGTTTATCGTCAGAAGCGCGGCGCCGATCAGCGGAACCTCGCCGCGGCGTATGAGCTCGCGATGCGCGCGAAGCGGCCGTATCAACCGGGCGACCAGATTTCGTACTACGTCATCGGGCGCGGCCCCAACGTGAAAGTCGCCGAGGCGGCGAAGCTCGCGGCCGACTACGATCCCGCGCGTCCCGACGAGAACGTCGAGTACTACCAGGCCAAGCTCTCGGAGCTTTACGAGAAGTTCAAACCTTATGCCGAGCGGCCGGGGCTTTACCTCGCGCGCACCTTCGGCGCGACGCAGGAATCGACGCAGCTGTCGCTTTTCGGCGGCGCGCCGGCGCGCGAACCCGAGCCAGTTGCGGACCCGATGGCCGATCGATCAATTGTCGAACCGCCTCTTGACGAGTAGCGCGCGCGCCACCACTTGAGCGATACTCCGCGCGGAGGCTTACGCCCGTGGCAGAGCAGCAACTCGATTGGAAGCAGGCCAAGGATTTTCTTTTCCAGGTATCGAGCGATATCGGCGCCGCGATGTTCGGGGCGCTAAACTATATCGGCGACCGCCTCGGAGTCTTCAAAGCGCTGGCGGATAGCGGTCCTGTCACGTCCGCGGAGCTCGCGGCGAAGACGGGACTCAACGAGCGCTACCTGCGCGAGTGGCTCTCGGCGATGACTGCGGCGACCTACATCGACTACGATGCCGCGACCGCGAAATACTCGATGACGCCGGAGCATGCGCTCGTGCTCGCGCGCGAAGAGTCGCCATTTTTCCTCGGCGGCTTCCTCGAGATGATCCTGCCGAACGTGAGCGTCACGCCGAAGGTGATGGAGGCGTTCAAGAAGGGCGGTGGCGTGACGCAGAGCGAATATTCGCCCGAGACGTGGGAGGCGATGGAGCGCTCATCCGCGAACATCTACCGCCATTCGTTCGTTCGCAAATGGCTGCCGACGCTCCCCGAGGTCGTCGCCAAGCTTAACGCGGGCGGCTCTTATCTTGACGTCGGATGCGGCAGCGGGCGCGCCGCGATCTCGGTCGCGAAAGGATTTCCCGACGCGAAGGTTTTCGGCTTCGATGCCTTCAAGGGCTCCGTCGATCGCGCGGTCGCGAATGCCAAGGCTGAGAACCTTGCCGACCGCGTGAAGTTCCAGGTGGTCGATTGCACGCGGCTCCCGAAGTCGGAATTCGATTTCATCACGACTTTCGATGTCGTCCACGATTCTGTAGATCCGGTCGGCCTGATGCGCTCGATTCGCGAGGCGCTGACCCCCGGCGGCACCTACCTGATGGTCGAGGTCAACAGTTCGAGCAACCTCGAGGACAACATCAATCCGATGGGCCGCATGATGTACTCGATCAGCACGCTCTACTGTATGACGGTGTCGCTCGCGCACGGCGGCGCGGGTATCGGCGCGTGCATGGGCGAGAAGAAAGCGCGCGAGCTGGCGAAGGAAGCGGGCTTCACTTGCTTCAATCATCTGCCGATCGACGACGCGTTCTCGATCCTTTACGAGCTGAAGGCCTAAGGCTACGCCAGGCGGCGCTGCAGCGCGTCTTTGAGGGGAGGCAGGATCGTCGCCCAATCAGCGACCAGGCCGATATTGGCGCGCTCGAAGATCGGCGCCTCGGGATCGTTATTCACCGCGACGATCGTCTGTGCGCGCTTCAATCCGCATGTGTGATTCGCGGCGCCGCGCACGCCGAGCGCGAAGTAGAGCCGCGGGTCGATCGATTTGCCAGTGAGTCCCACCTGTAGCTGACGCGGAACCCATCCTTGATCGGTCACGCGACGCGTCGCGCATAGCGCGGCGCCGATCGCGCGCGCGAACTCGCTCACTTTCGCGACTCCCTCGGGTCCGCCGATCCCAACGCCCACACCTACTACGACTTGCGCACCTTCAAGCGAACGCAGCGACGTGTCGAGCAGCGAGTGTTGCGCGACCAGCTTGCTCCTCGGTGCGGCGACGTCGGGCCTCACGATTTCGATTGCGGCGACTTTCGTTTCCGACGGATCGGCGAGTTCGAGTACGCCCTGACGCACGGTCGCCATCTGCGGATAGGTCTTCGAGAAAATCGGCGCGACGATATTGCCGCCGAACGCAGGCTTGAGCGCAACCATCCGATTCTCGCCGTCGAGCTCAATTGCGATCGCGTCGCCCGTGAGTCCGAGCCCGAGCCGCGCTGCCAGGCGCGGTCCCCAATCGCGGCCGCGCTCTGTTGCGCCGAGGATCAATCCCCACGGCTCGCGCTCGCTGACCAAGCTCGCGATTGCATCGGCAGCGGCCTCAGGTGTGTAGGGCTCGAGGGCAGGATGATCGATCGCGATTATTTTGTCCGCGCCGTAGCTCGCGAGCAGGCCGCCATGTTTCGCGAGCGATGCGCCGAAGCCGATCGCGACCAGCGCGCCGCCCAGTTTCGAGGCCAGTTCGTCGCCGGCCGACAGCAACTCGAGCGTGCCGCGCGTTATGCGTCCTTCGAGATCAGTCTCGCACGCGATCCAGACGTCGCGCCGCGTGGCTCCTTCGCGGACAGTGTCGCCGATCTTCCGCCTCGCATGCGGACGCTCGGCGAGGGCGCCGCTCCCATCGAGCTCCGCGATAACGGCGGTCGCCGCGCGCTCGGGGTCGCTCGCGTCGATCATCTTGCAGGTGCTCTTCGGCGTCTCGATGAAGCGAATCTCTTCGACCCATGTCGGCGAGCCGGCGACTCCCATCTTGCGTGGATCGGCGCCGAGGTTGCCCGCGCTCAGCACCGCGAGCGGCTTGTTCTTGGCTTCGTCAGCCGCGCCGGGCTTCACCCTGATTGGCTGCGCAACGCGTTCGGCGCACGTGATGACGACCGGCAGCGCGGCTTCGACCTCATCGTAGCCTTCGTCGCTCTCGCGCTCCGCGCGGACGGTTGTGCCATCGATCGCGAGCTTGCGCACGCCGGTGATTTGCGCGGCGCCGAGCAACTCGGCGATCTCGGGCCCGACCTGACCCGTTTCCGCGTCGAGCGAATACTTGCCAAGCAGCACGAGGTCGAACTTCTCGCGCTTCAGCCACGTCGCGAGCACACGCGCGGTCGCGAGCGTGTCGGAGCCGGCGAACGTGCGGTCGCTCAAGTGAACCGCCTTGTCCATCCCCATCGCGAGCGCGTCGATCAGCGCGTCACGCGCCTGCGGCGGACCCATCGTGACGACCGTGGCCTCGCCACCGTGCTTGGCCTTCAGCTCGGCCGCGAGTGAAATCGCGCGCAGGTCGAACGCGCTGATGACGTTGGGGCCGTCGCGCTTGATCGTCTTGGTCGCGGCGTCGAAGTTGGCTTCCTCGATCAACGGAATCTGCTTGATACAAACGGCGAACTTGAACACTTGCTCGAACGCTCCTTGTCACGAGGAGGCTAGTTGAGCCGCGCCCCGCGGTCCACTGCTGATGGCTTACGGGGCGCTCCCAGATCGGATAACTTCGCATCGTGCTTGTCTCGATCAGGCGCGCATCGCGCGCTGCTTTCTTCGTGGCTTTGACCTTCGCGCTCAGCGCTCGATGTGCGCTCGCTGCGCCGATGCGAATTGTTTCGCTTGCACCGTCGGTTACTGAAACGCTCTTCGCGCTCGGCGCTGGCCCCGAAGTCGTCGGCGTTTCGCAATACTGCGACTATCCGCCGGAAGTTCTAAAGCTGCCAAAGGTCGGAACTTTCCTCACGCCTAATCTCGAGGCGATCATCGCACTGCGGCCCACTCTGATAATCGGAATTGGTCTCTCGTCGGATCAGCGCGAACTGCGGGCGCTCAAATCGATGGGCTTGCGGATCGTGCTTGCCAGAGATCAATCGCTCGACGAAATCGAGGACAGTATACGCAAACTTGGTGTCGCGACCGGACACAGCACCGAGGCTACGCAACTTATTTCGAAGATCGATTCGCAAGTAGGTGCGGTGCGCGAGGCGGTCGCTAACAAACCTCCCGTGCGCGTGCTGATGCTGGTTGGGCATCAGCCTCTCGTCGCCGTCGGGCGCGGCACCTTCCTCGACGATTTGCTGTACCTCGCGCGCTCCGACAATATCGCCGACGTGTCGGGCGAACAGTGGCCACGGCTCAGCTTCGAGTACATCATCGCGATGCGCCCGGAGGTGATTCTGGACGGTTCAATGGGCTCAGACCCCGGCGCGCCGGTGCATTTCTGGGATCGATATCCGTCGATTCCGGCGGTCAAGAATAAGCGAGTGTTCGGCTACCCCGACGATCCAATCCTGCATGCCGGGCCGCGCGTCGGCCATTCTCTGGAGATACTTGCGGCGTTGATTCATCCAAACGCATTCGCCGCAGGGAGGGCGAGCTCGCGATGAGCGCGGCCGCACAACTTCATAATGAGCCTCCTTCATGTAAGTCTGCGGCCGATCGCGATTTGTCACGCGCGCACCTGACGCGCGCGCGGATGCTCTCTACGCTCGCGATCCTCGTCGCGATCCTGGTTGTCGCATCGCTCGTCGCGGCGTCATTCGGCAGCGTGCATATCGGCCTCGTACGCGCCTTCGATGATGCGTCGAGCCCTGATCACGCGATATTCTTCGCGGCACGGCTCCCGCGAATCCTGATGGGAATCGCAATTGGCGCGATCCTCGCGTCAGTCGGAGCGGCGCTGCAAGCCCTCGTGCGGAATCCTCTCGCGGAGGGCGGGATTCTGGGCATTTCGGGCGGCGGTGCGCTCGGCGCAATCGTGGCGCTGGTGATGTTCTCGCGGCTCGGCGGCAGCGAACTTGTAGTGCCGCTCTTGGCGTTCGGCGCGGCGCTGCTCTCGACGGTCGCGGTTTATCGCCTCGCGATCGTTGACGGACAACTCGAGCCGCTGACGTTGCTCCTGGTCGGCGTAATCTTCAACGCGTTCTGGGGCGCGGCGATCATGCTGGTCAACAGCGTGGTCAACTTTTACTTCACGCATAGCATCCTGTTCTGGCTGATGGGCAGTCTCGAGGCTCCCACCTACGGCGAGGTCGTGACGGTTACGATTCTCGGCATCGCGGGCTTCGTCGCGCTGATGTTCTATGCGCGCGACATGAACCTGCTCGCGCTCGGCGACGAGGCCGCTACGGAGCTGGGCGTCGATGTCGAACGTGTGCGGCGTGTCGTCTTCCTGGCGACCTCGATAATGATTGGCGCGGCGGTTTCCGTGAGCGGGATCATCACCTTTGTCGGCCTGATCGTGCCGCACGTGCTACGGCTGGCTCTGGGAGCCGATCATCGCCTGCTTCTACCGGCGTCACTGATCGGCGGTGCGGCGTTCATGGTCGCCGCCGATCTCGTAGCGCGGATCGCGATCGCGCCAGCAGAAATTCCAGTCGGCGCAATTACAGCGCTCTGCGGCGGCCCGTTCTTCATCTACATGTTGCGCCGCGAGGGGCGGCATCCGTTCTCGCTATGAGCGCGGTCTCGCGTGCCGTGCGCGTCTCGCGGCTGAACTCCGGCTACGGTGGCACGCAGGTGTTGCACGATGTTTCGTTCGAGGTCGCGCCGGGCGAGATGCTCGCGATCGTCGGTCCCAACGGCGCGGGAAAGTCGACGCTGCTGAAAGTTGCGGGCGGTACGATGCGGCCGTGGAGCGGCGAGATCGATCTGCTTGGCCGTGCGATCGCCGGGTACGAGCGGCGCGAGCTCGCGCGCACAGTCGCGACGGTGAGCCAGGAGAATCCGCTCGCGTTCCGATTCACGGTGCTCGAAATCGTCCTGATGGGCCGCGCGCCTCACGTCGGCGCGTTTCATTTCGAAAGTCCGCGCGATCTCGAAATCGCGCGCCACGCCCTCGAGCAGTTCGGCCTGCTCGCGCTTGCCGATCGACACGTCCAGGAGCTCTCCGGCGGCGAGCGCAAGCGCGTGTTCCTCGCGCGAGCGCTCGCGCAGGAGCCGAAGGTCGCGCTGCTCGACGAGCCGACCGCGTTTCTCGATCTCAAGCACGCGGCGGAAATCCTTCTGCTCTTCCGCGAGCTCTGCACTGCCGAGGCGATGACCGTGATCGCAACGCTGCACGATCTGAATGCCGCCGCGCTGTGGGCCGACCGGGTGCTGCTGATGAAGCACGGCGCTGTAGTCGGGTGCGGGCGGCCGGAGGACGTTCTCACCGCCGAGAACCTGCGCCAGGTGTACGAAACCGAAGTGTACGTTAGTCGTAATCCGACTACAGGAGCGCTGATCGTTTTGCCGGCCGCGCCGCCGCGATGACGCCCGCGGACCGCGAAGTTTGCGACGCAAGGCGGTTGGCGTTACGCTTGACATG
>JASHQJ010000516.1 GCA_030037595.1 Candidatus Binataceae bacterium | reverse complement strand
TCGACACCTTCTACGAAATAATCTTCGATCCACACGATTTCGGTTGGGGCGCGGCGGCAACCTTTGGCGGCGGCGTGCTCGCATTCGGCACGATCATGCTGTTCGATTCGTACCTATGGCCGGACCCGGCCGAAGCGGAGCTGCTTGAATCGATCAGCATCAACCTCGAACGCTCACGCGATCGGCTGTTGCTCGCGCGTGGCGGATTCTTCGACGAGAAACGCCGCGCCGAGCTTCCACGCGCACCCGCGATCTCCGATCTGCCGACCCATCTCACGTTGCTCAACCGAGCCGGTCGTGAAGGGGCGAGCACGCAGCGCAAGGCGGAACTGCTCGCCGTAATCACTGCCAACGAACGGCTGCATCTGGAAGTCGCCAAGGTGCTCGCGATCGCTCGCTCGCCGGTTCCGATCGAGATTCGCCATCTGATCCAGGCCGAGACCGAAGAAGTCCTCGATGCACTCGCGGCGGCGATAGACCAGATGATCGAGCACGTCGCGACCGGACTCGGCGGGCCGTACGCGCCGGCTGAGGCCGTCCTCGATCGAGTGACCGCATCGCTCAAGGCACTCGACGCGCGCTCAGCCGCAATCGGCTTTAGCAGGATGGGCGCGGCTGATCCGGCCGAGGTGAGCAACCTGTCGGCGCTTTTTCTTTCGTTGCATCGCGCCGCGCGCCTGACTGAGCGCCGCGCCGAATATCCGACCTTGTCGGTGAGCGCGGTGCCTAAAGCCGCATCGGCGCAGCCAGTTGTCGATCCTGAGTTGCTCCGCTACTGCACCAAGCTTGCCGTTGCGATGACCGTGATGGTGGTAATCGCGCTTACGGCGCAGCGTCCGGAACTGACTGCCGCTTTGTGGACCGTGCTCATCACGGGACTGCCCACTTATGGCGCCACGATGCGCAAGATGATGCTCAGGTTCGGCGGTGTCACCGTCGGCGGCGCAATCGCGCTCGCCACGATTATCGTGGTGACGCCGAACTTCGACACGATCCTGACTTACATGATCGTCACCTTCACCGTGCTCGTCTTTTTCGCGTGGGCCGCGCAGAGTAGCAGCCGGATCGCCTACGCCGGTAGCCAGGCGGGCACCACTTTCGTGCTGGTGTTTGCGGGTCTCGCTCCGAGCGAGCAGATTTACGAGCCGCTTTGGCGCGTATGGTCGGTCATCCTTGGAGTCATCGTGACCGCGGCGGTTTTTCTTCTGATGTGGCCGGAGTACGCGGGCGACACGATGCTGCCGCGGCTCAAGAAGCTGCTCGGCTTGAACCTCAACCTTATCCCGGTGGGCGGATCGCCACTCGACGACGCCGTGATCGATGAAATCGAAACCGACTCGACTAACACCTTGAGCGAGCTGCTCGGTATTGCCGACGACGCGCGGCTCGAAGGCCCGCGATGCGGCGTCAGCGCCGACAGTATCGTGGAAGCGGCGGGCAGTCTTAGGCGTATCGCGCATCGCCTGGGCGCGATCGCGGCCGGCTGCACGCTTCTACCCGCGCTCTCGCCGGAAACCCAGGCGGCCCATGATATGGTCGCCGAGAGCTTCGCGCGCCGCCTGCTCGATTGGCGGGATTACTTTGAAGCAGGCCGGCCATTCAACCTGCGAAAGGCGACTGAGATTTCCGAGCAGCACCGCAGCGACCGCCTGAAGGAAAACGTGGAAGATCTCGAACAGCGCCTCGCGGCGGAGTCATACGCGGAGATCGCGGCATGGCCGCTCGAGCAGCGTCGCACGATGCTCGCCGAAGTCGAGTCGTGGCAGAGAATCGTGGTGCTGGCGGGCGAACTCGATCAGCAGTTCTATGAGATACCTGCCGGCCGTCCGAGCACCGCGCGCTTGTTGGAAGTTGAGGCCGCATAGTATGGCTCCGATGACATCGCCCGCACGAGGTTAAGGGCGCGGCGCGATCACGCGGAGGTATCCGACATGGCGGCAAAAGCGAAAAAGAAGGCCAAACCCTCTAGGCCCAAGAAATCCAGCGTCCGAGCGAAGCCGGCGACGCGCGCCAAGGCGCGCAAGGTTTCACAGCCCGCCGCGCCGAAGCGGCGGAGTGGTGAGGCACGCGATCGCGAAGAAATTCTGGCAGTTTCGCGAAAGTGGTGGGAGGCCAACCGCCTCGGCAGCGTCCCGTTGATGTGCGAGGCGTTCGTCGGCGGCGACAAGTTCCACGGCTTCAACTTGAACGGCCATACCTACTACGCGCTCGACGAATGGGTGCAGCTCTGGAAGTACCTCGCGCACGTCATGAAGGCCGCCGCGGCGCCTGACGGCGGGGAAGCTGCGCTGGGTCGGCCGCGCGACGTGCGCCTCATGATTCGCGGTGACATGGCGTTTCTCACGGCGGAGTCGGTTTTCACGGTGAATGTGCTGGCGACCTCGGATGCGGAATCGGCCCTGCTGCCTGGTCCCGGCAATGTCGCGCGCATTCCGTTCCGCGCGACCGAAATATTCGTGCGCGAAGATCACGAGGGCAAACGGGTGTGGAAAATGTGGCACTTCCACGCCTCGCCGCGCGCGCCCGAGGGTGAACGCCGAATGGCTTTCTGAGCGCGCGCATCGATGAAAAAAGTTCGCCGCTTCGGATTCGGAATCGAGAGCGCGAATGCGCGCGACTATGTTCAGCACGCGCGCCTTGCCGAGGAACTCGGCTTCGGAATCTGCTGGATTCCCGAGGACCTCTATCGCGGTGCGTTTACGCTCGCCGCCGGAATCGCGAGCGCGACGAGCAGCCTTGAAATCGGGCTCGGAATTCTCAACCCCTACGTGCGTCATCCGGCGACGATCGCGATGGAACTGGGCGCGCTCGAGGAACTCTCGGGAGGCCGCACCGTGCTCGGAATCGGCGCGGGGCTCAGAGGCTGGATCGCAGGCCAGCTCGGCATCGCGTATCGAAAGCCGGCCGCCGCGATGCGCGAGACGATCGAAATCGTGCGCGCGCTATTCAAAGGCGACATCGTCAACTACGCGGGCGAGGTCTTTCGAATCTCGAACTATCGTCTCAACTTCACGCCGCCGCGCTCATCGCTGCCGACCTATCTCGGCGTGCTCGGCCCGAAGAACCTTGCGATGGCGGGCGAGATCGCCGACGGACTCGTCCTGTCAGCGATGACTAGTCCCGCGTACGCGCGCTATGCGCTCGAGCAAGTACGAATCGGCGCGGCGAGAGTGGGGCGCTCGCTGGACGACTTCGAAGTCAGCGCCAACCTGTTCATCTCGATTTCGGAAGACGAACGCGCCACGCGCGACGCGGTCAGACCGTTCATCGCCACGCTGCTTTCATTCATGGGCGATCAGGCGGACCATCCGATGTTCGCGACGGCGGGCTTCGAGCCGGACGAAATCAAAGCGTTCGCGAGCGCGGCGCGTGAGAAACGATCCGCCGCAACGCTCGTGACGGACAAGTTCATCGACGCGTTCGCGATCGCGGGGAGCCCAGAGCGATGCCGCGCCGGGCTAGCAGCGCTGATCGAGGCCGGCGTCGATTCGCCCGCAGCGTTTGAAGTGCCGGGCGTGAATCCCGCCGACACGCTCCGCGCGGTACATCGTCATCTGATGCCGCATTTTCTGTGAGCGGTATCCAGTAGCTTTCTCGTGACGACAAACAGTGAACACGCGCCTCTTAAATTACCTCTTCCGTGAAAGAACGGGCGAGTTCGTCAAGAATTTCCCGGCGTATGGCGAGGCGGGTGGGGACGCCCGCCGACTTCGGAGAAAGATTAGCCCCTTTGTAGTGGCGGCGGGCGTCCTCGCCCGCTCTGAGCACCGGCACGCTTGCAAAGCGGAAATTCTTGCGTGTCTCGATCAGCGTCGACATCCGATGCGTCGCGCCGCGGACGCGTTCGAGCAAGGCCTTGCCGTCGTCATCAAGCCGCGACGCGTGATCCTCGAGCAGTGCGAGGCTGAAACCGTCGAAACTGCGCCGCGGCGCGCGCAGGTCATGCGAGACTGAATAGGAGAATGCCTCCAGCTCCTTGTTGGCCAGCTCGAGTTGCGCGACGTGGCGGCTCTCGCGCGCACTGAGCGCGCGCAGCTCATGCTCGATGCGCTTGCGTTGGGTGACATCGCGTATCGCGCTCGATACGAGCAGGCCTTCATCGGTCTGGAGCGGGCCTAGACTCACTTCGACCGGAAACTCGTGGCCATCCTTGTGCGGACCATACAACTCGAGTCCTGCCCCCATCCTGCGCACTTTCGGCGCGGAGAAGAACGACCTGCCATGACCCCCGTGGCGAATGCGATAGCGCGCCGGAATCAGAATTTCGACCGGACTGCCGAGGAGCTCCTCTCGCTGGTAGCCAAACAGGCGCTCGGTCTGCGCGTTGCCCAGGACGATCTTCCACCTCTATCGACGATAACGCTTGCGTCCGGCGCCGCCTCGAGCAACGCGCGGAAATAATCGGTGCGGCGCGACTTGCCGGATACGATGTTTGACTGGCATTAATCGTGGCACCCAACCCGGGCTGCTCCAGGGGCATAAGCTGATAGCCATGCGACCGAGATTCATGCCGCGGCAGTCGCGCGCAGAGAGGCTTGAGCTAGATGCCTATGGCGCGTGAAAGACTGAAGCCACTGCCATTGGTGTAGCGTCTCATGCCAAGAAAATGACGCGCTGCTCTGCTCTCGGGGAGACTGGCCAGAAGCGCTCGATATCTCGTTATCGCGAGCCTCTCCCCATCGGGAGCGCAGCGTGCTATAAGAGACTGTCCGTTGGAGAGCCTTAGAATGTTGATCCTCGCTGCCAATATAAATGCCCCCTCACGCCGAAGGGGCAGTCTGCACCGTGGTGGCGCGTCAGGAGCATTCAGCGGTCATTAGGTAGAACTCACAACTGACGATTTTTTTGAAGCGGCCACGGATGCCAGACGGCATTCGCGGCCGCTTTTTGTTTTTTGAACTCGCGCCGCCGGCGCGGAAAGAGAGCCATCGCCATGATTCTCAC
>JASHQJ010000515.1 GCA_030037595.1 Candidatus Binataceae bacterium | reverse complement strand
TACCGCATTTTTTGCAGAATCGCGCACTCGGACTTATTGCCGCCTTACAGGCGGGGCAGACTAGCTCCAGCTTCGCACCGCATTGCTCGCAGAACGAAGCATCGACCGGATTGTCTGTACGGCATCTCGGGCAGTGCATCGCGATCTACGACGACAGCTCGTCGAGCAGCAACTTGGCGTCCCTCAAATCCGCGGTGTCGAAGCCCTCGGTGAACCAGCCGTAGATTTCGACGAGCATCGCGCGCGCCTCATCGCAGCGATTAGTGTCGCGCAGCAGTCGCGCGAGGCTGGTCGTCGCGCGCAGTTCCCATGACTTCGCCTCCTGGCGGCGCGCAATCTCAATCGCGGTGCTGAAGAGTTGCTCGGCTTGCGCAGCATTCGAGGCGTCCTGCATCAGCAGAAATTCTCCGCGCAGGCGATTCAGTTCCGCTTCGTAGTAACGGTCCTCCGTCTGCGCGACAGGAAGTACCTTGTCGATCGCGCTCAGAGCCTCGTCGATTTGGCCGACTGACGCGCATGCTTCCGCCAGCATCGATCCGAACAGCGGCCGGAAGAGGGCGTAGCGGGTCGAAGCCATTCTTGCCATCGCGTCTCGAATCACCGCTATTCCTTGCAGCTGCCCTTCCTTGGCCAGCAACCAGCCGCGAGCGAGGTCTGCTTGGGCAGCGAAGAAGAGAGGGTTTAATTCGGCTGCCCACGAAGCGTGCAACAGCGTTTGCGCGTTTTCTCGAATCACCGCAAAATTGGAGCACCAGAAGTGGACCTCGTTCGGCTGAATGGCGATGGCTTTCGCCACTGGATTGGAGCTGCGATGACCAATGATCGCAAGCTCGCGTAACTGCTTAAGCGCCTCGTCCGGGAAGCCAAGCAGCCAAAGCGTGCGGGCGAGGGGATCGGGTAGGTTTACCCTCGAGACTTGCAGATAGGGAACATCCGGAAGGGAGCGGAATAGCTCGATCGATTCCTCAAGCATCTGCCGCGCTTGAGACAAATCCCCCAGCATACCTGTGTAAGCGCCTAAAGCGTGTTGGCTAATCGCAATTTGGATTGGATCGTTGATTTTGCGGGCTATTTCCAAAGCCTCTTGCGCCAGTTCGCACGATTTGCGCACAGCGCCCCTCGTGCGATGCACGACTCTTATCCCGGCCAATGCTCGGAGCAGGTCGAGACTCTCGCCGTCGCGAAGGCAAAGCTCGTAGGCTCGCGAAAAGGCCGTTTCGGCCTGATCGGAGGGCGGACCATACACGGCCCTCGAGGCCGCGCCCAGTTCCAACTGCAACTTCAATTCTTGCGCGTCGCGGGCCGGACTTTGGGGCAGAGTCTTGAGAGATTCCAGACCGACGGTCAGATGTGCCAGGGCTTCGCTGAAAGCCGAACGCGCAAACGCCTGTATGCCCGCAACATAAAAGTAGTGTACCGCTTTGGCGGCGTCGCCCGCACCGCCATAGTGATGGGCCAGCTCGGTGTAGCGGTCTTCCAGCCGCTCGGCGTAAAGAGACTCGATCGCAGCGGCGGTGCGTCGGTGCAGCTCCTTGCGCCGCTCGTTCAGCACCGAGCCAAACGCAACCTCCTGCGTCAGGGCGTGCTTGAACGAGTACTCGATATCGCCCACCGCAGGCTGCTCATAGATGAACTCGCCGAGCTGCAAGTCATTGAGCATGCGACTTAGTTCGTCGTCGGACTTCGGGACGACGGCACGAATCAACGAGAGCGAAAACTCCCTGCCGATGACCGCCAGCGCTTGCAGCAGGTCCTTGGACTCCGCGGATAGCCGGTCGATGCGCGCGGCGAGGATCCCTTGCACGGTAGGAGGAATCTTGAGATCGCCGAGCGGGCGGCTGAGTCGCGTCATGCTGCCGTCGCGGACCAATGAACCCTCGTCGAGCAGGACCTGCACCGTCTCTTCCATGAAGAATGGGTTGCCCTCGGTCCGCTCGATAATCACGCGCTTGAGCTGCGCCATTCCCTCGCCGTCGCCGAGCAGCGCCGCCAACATCTCGTCGGCCGACTCCTTGCCTAGGGGGTCGAGCCGAAGCTGCGTATAGATAGTCTTGCTGTTCCACTGATGAGAATATTCCGGGCGATAGTTCACCAGCAGCAGGATCTTCGCATTGGCGATCGCGTCGGCGAGCAGATTCAAGAGCGCCTGCGTCTCCTCGTCGATCCAGTGCAGGTCCTCGAAGATCACCATCAGCGGCTGATTGAGCGATTCGCGCAGCAGGATGCGCTTGATGGCATCGAGTGTGCGCCGCTTGCGGACCTGCGCGTCCATCTGCGCCAGCGGATCGTCTCCCTCGACGATTCCGAGCAGCGCGAACAGATACGGCAGAGTGTCCTCCTGCGCGCGATCGAGCATCAGAACCTTGCCGCCGATCTTCTCGCGCCGCGCACGGGCGTCGTCGCCACCTATGATTTTGAAGTAACCGTGCAACAGGTCGAGAACCGGCAGGAACGCCGATGCCTTGCCATGCGATACTGAAATCGCCTCGAGCACCATGCAGCCGAACTGGTTCTTGGCCTTGAACTCGAAAAAGAGCCGCGACTTGCCCGCGCCCGCTTCAGCCACTGCGGCGACCAGCTGCCCGTGGCCAGCCTTTGCCTGCTCAGCAGCGTGGCTCAGCGCCTCCATCTCGCGCTCGCGACCGACAAACTTGGTCAGCCCGCGTCCGGCCGAACGCTGCAAACGCGTGCGCAGCGGCCCCAGTCCGGTCACCTCGTACACGTCAACCGGCTCGCTGACTCCTCTGACCTTCGTGGGCCCGAGTGGCCTGATTGTGAAATATCCCTCGCACAGTTTGCGGGTCGATTCGGAAATCACGGTCGAGCCGGGATTCGCCAACGATTGCATCCGCGAGGCGAGATTCGCCGCGTGGCCGATCGGCGTGTACTCGGTCTTGCCGCCGGTCTCGATGGTCCGCACCACGACCTCGCCCGTGTCTGCTCCAATCCGGATTTGCAGCGGCGATCGGCCGTCGGCGCGCAGCTTGTCGGCATAGCGCCGGTTCTCATCGTGGATGCGAAGCGCCGCGTAGAGCGCGCGCTGTGGATGGTCCTCATGTGCGATGGGTGCGCCGAACAATGCGAAGATGCCGTCGCCGGTGCTCTGCACCACATAACCGTCATAGCGG
The DNA here is from genome assembly GCA_030037595.1 of Candidatus Binataceae bacterium. Lineage (GTDB taxonomy): Bacteria > Desulfobacterota > Binatia > Binatales > Binataceae > JASHPB01. The sequence goes on along the minus strand of JASHQJ010000515.1, from coordinate 660 downwards.
CGGACCGCTTCGATCATCAGCTTCAGAGCGGGATCGATGATCGCGCGCGCCTCTTCGGGATCGAGTTCCTGCTCTAGCTCGGTTGATCCCTTGATATCGGCGAAGAGCGCGGTGACCGTCTTGCGCTCGCCCTCGATATTCTCAGCGGCTGGTTCGATTACTCGAATTGCTGATTCGTTCGCTTGCTTCGGGGAGGCCCCACCCTCGGTTCCTCCGATCGCCATCCCGCAGGAGTCACAATACTTTGCGTCCGCGCGATTTTCAGCGCCGCACGATGAACACTTGGGCGAGAGTCGTGCGCCGCATTTATCGCAGAACTGCGCAGTATTCCGGTTGTCCGTACCGCACTTCGAGCAGCGCATCCGCGTGTCCCCCGCCCCGAACGCCTCCAAATGGTCGCGATGTTAGTCGATGCGCGGGTTTAGGAGAATCGGCGTATTAGCTGCGCGAATCGCCGAACTGAGGCCGCATACTCGTCATCGAAAACGACAATCAAGTCGAACTGCGTCATCCAAATTCAGATGATCTGATCTCGACTCAGCGCCTCAATCTCTTCGTTGCTCATTCCGAGCAGTTCACAGTAGACACGTTCGTTGTCATGACCAAGTTTGGGTGCACCCCGCCAGACCTTGCCCGGGGTCTCCGAGAACTTCGGCACTA
>JASHQJ010000514.1 GCA_030037595.1 Candidatus Binataceae bacterium | reverse complement strand
GTCTCGACACAGGTGTTCAGTCTCAACCCAGTGGGTTTCCTCGCACCGGAGCCGTTAATGGAACCATCAATGGCGATCGCATCACCGGTTCGCAGCAGACGGATGCGAATACCCACGGTACATTTGACGTTACACAGAGAGAACCAACACCACCTCGAAAGGCAGACACCCTATCATGGGTTGACTTCCGAGAGTGGGCGTTTAAGGAGGCCAGCGAACATAACAGCCTGATATTCCGCGGTAACTGGAAGTCCACGGAAGCCTTGCTGACTACCTTCCATCGCAAAGGCAGGCGAAACATAGTTCGCTATGCTAGCGAAGACGTGCCCCGGCTCAGGCGAGCAGTCGAGCCAGTCGTTGGGATGAGCTACGACACGGGCGACCCGTTCCAGTACGGAGCCCTCCTCAATCTTGGGCAACATCACGGGTTTCCGACCATGCTCCTTGACTGGACCCAGTTGCCGTCCGTCGCGGCGTTCTTCGCGTTTTCTCGGCATGACAAGCAGACGCGCGAGGGGGAGCGTTCGAACTTTGTGTTTGACCTCAAGGATTGGCCCTACAACTTCGTCACGGGCGTCGCCCACAGTGGCCCCACGTTCTCCCACCTCGACCTACTCGCGAGAGATAATCCACGCGTTAATCCTCAGCAGTCGGTTCATATGTTTTCGAACGTGGTCGACATAGAAAGTTTTATCGAAGACACCGAGACCCGGAAGGGACGTAAATTTCTTCGAAGAATTGACATTCCTCTCGCGGAACGTAACGTCGCGATGATGGACCTCGGCATTATGGACCTCACAGCCGCAGCTCTCTTCCCCGGAGTTGAGGGAGTCTGTCAGGCACTTGCAGAGAAGTGGTTCTAGACAGACTGCGTGAAGATGTTTCGTTCTTGGTCAAGTGAGGTAAGAGCGCCGCGCTGCGCTATCGCAGGATAGCACGCTCCGCGCGGCTTGATTGGTGGCGTCGCTGCTCGCAAGGCATGCGCGCCGATCGAAAAATGGTCGGCACGCATGCACGCTCGCGCTCCCGCGTCAGATCTGGGCGCACCTCTCCAGTCTTCCAGTTGAGAGAGGTGCGCCGGAAAAAAGTGCTTCAGGGGGTGAACGTGCGGCCTATGGACCGGCTCGCGGCTCGCCTCTGGCAAGCGCCGCGCGCTCTTCGTGATTCAAGATATCACGCGGGCAATCAGCCATTTCCCACGCGCCGCAAATGCACCTGAGGCAGCTTTGCCAAGTAAACGAATCAGAAGCCGTAGCCGGGCGGAGGCAGTGGAAGCGGGCGATTGTGATGATGCCGGCGGTAGCGGCGGAGCGCGCGCTGCTCCTGCCGATGCGCCTGGTATTGCTGGTACGCCCATGCCGCGACGATCAGCGCGCCGATCACTGCCGCGCCGGTCGCGATTTGCCCGCCTGAAGGCGAGCCGCAACCAGGCGGCGGGCCGTAATTTCCCTGCGGACCGTGGTATCCGGGGTCACCGTACTGGCCAGGCGCTTCGGGCGGCATGTTCTGCTGCCGAGGGTTATAGACTTGTCCGGGCGGCTCACCTTCGTGCATATAGTCCTGAACTGAGCCGATGCCCGGCGGTAACGAATCGTCGCCGTCGCCCGCGGCGGCCCGACTCGCCGGAAGCGAAGTAAGGGCGAAGACAAGCGTAATCATGAGCCAAACTCGAATCAGCGGAACTCTTTTGCCTCGCCTGAAGCCGGCAATCGCAATTAACTCATCCATTGCCAACGCTCCCCTACATAACCAAATACGAACGCTCGGCCATTTCGATTCTGTGGCTGCCCGGCTAAGGGAAGTCCCGGCGCATCATGATTCGCTCCCGGTGGCGTCCAGAGCCATCTCGTATGGCTTCACATCATTGAGATTTTCGACGTTGCGAATCTCGGGGAATCGCCGCCACCAGAGCACGACCACCGCGATCGTGCCGATACCGCCGATTACGACCGACGGCACGGTGCCGAACCATTCGGCAGTGACGCCTGACTCAAAGCCGCCGAGCTCATTGGATGCGCCGACGAATAGCCGCTCGACGGAGCTGACGCGCCCGCGCATCGCGTCGGGCGTCGCGAGCTGCATCAGGGTGCGCCGCACATAGACGCTCACCATGTCGGCGGCGCCGAGCGTCACGAGCATCGCAAGCGACAGAATCAAGCTGGTCGAGATGCCGAACACAATCGTCGCGGCGCCGAACAGTGCGACACACGCGAACATCGTGGCGCCCGCGCGCCGGCGAAGCGGCATCCGGCCGAGCGCGATACCCATCATGACCGCGCCCGCCGCGGGCGCGCTCCGCATCAGGCCGAGCCCTGCCGGGCCGACATGCAGGATATCGCGCGCATAGATCGGTAGCAGCGCGGTCGCGCCGCCGAGCAGCACGGCGAAGAGGTCGAGCGAGATCGCGCCGAGGAGTATGCGGTGCACGCGCACGTACGAAACTCCTGCCGTGAGCGTTTCAAGACGGCTTGCCTCGGGAAGGATTTCGCCGCGGCTTCGGGTGCTGATGGCAGCTGAGCCGATGGCATTCAGCAGAAAGAGCGCCAGGCACGCCGCGTATGCCGGCGCGGGGCCTAAGAGGTAAAGCGCGCCGCCAAGTGCCGGACCTAAGATGATCGCGGTTTGTCCGCTCGACGATGACCATGCGACGGCGTCGCTGAATCGCGACTCGGGGACGATGCGAGGCAAGAGAGAATCGGCCGCAGGCGCCGCGAAGGTACGCGCGCCGGCGAAGATCGCCAGCGCGGCGTAAAAGGGCCAGATAACCTGGACGTTGGCGATCGAGAGTACGACGAATACCGCCGCCGATAGCGCGCGCAACGCACCGCTCACGCACATCGTCATCCTGCGGTCGTAGCGATCTGCCACGTCGCCTGCGGGCAGCATCATCAGCAGTGCTGGCAGGAACTGCGCGAGGCCCACGTATCCGAGCGCGAGTGGAGAGCGCGTGATCTTGTAAACCTGCCATCCGACCGCAACCGACTGCGCCTGCGCGGCGAGGCTCGCGAGAAAGGTGGTGGTGATGTAGATGCGGAAGTCGCGAATTTCGAACAGCGACGATCGCGTGCTCTCGGAACTAACGATGATGCATTCCTTCGGTGCTCGCGGAGTTCAATGGCCGAGGTTATCAGGCACTAATCAAAAGAAAGGCTGGCGGGCGCCAGGCTCCGAGTCAACCTTGATGGCGCTGCCGCGCGTCAGTTGGTGATCTTGAAATTGGTGAATTCATAGACGTCGCGCGTATTGGGCCCCGACTGCGCCGTCAGGCCGACAAAACCGCCGCGTGGTGGTGGCTGGCCAGTGATATACGCGACCTGGATTCCATTGATGTAGAGAGTCGCGGTGTTGCCCCTGGTCTTGACGCGTAGCCGATTCACCTGCCTGAGCCCGCTCCTCACGGCAGTCGATGTGTTGAAGGGGACGATCATAAGGCGTCGATTCGGTAGCTGCCGATCGACACCAAAGGTGCCGCTCGGTCCGATCATAAGCTCGTAGTACTCGCTAACGCCACCCACCCAGAACGCCATTCCACCGTATGTATGGACTAACTGCGGTCCTCCCTGCGCGAGTGCTACATCCACACAGGCGTCCATGTCGATCAAGCTATGCCCGCGAACGAAAACACTCGCCATGAAGTCCCGGTTCAGGTTTGGCATGATGAGCATCTTGCCATCCCGGATTCCATGAAACTCGTCGGGCGCGCCCCACATAGGCCTGGGCGTGCGGAAGTTGTCTTCCAACAGCGTCTGGTTGCCTTCACAAGCGTTGACGATAGGCGCCGCGGCGAACGCCGCAGCAATTGTGAGCATTACAACAGTTAGGAATGGCGTACGCATCATTACTTCCTAGCCGGTGGTAGATCTCGACGCGTCAGGTGGTGACCTTCAGATTCGAGAATTCGTAAACATCGCGAGTCTTGGGCCCCGACTGCGCCGTCCACGCCAACCTCGCCTCCACCCTGCGGCGGCTGGCACAAACTTCTAGTTTGTCACTTTGAAATTGGTGAATTCATAGACGTCACGCGTATTGGGCCCCGACTGCGCCGTGAGGCCGACATAACCGCCGCGCGGCGGCGGCTCGCCCGTGATGTTCGCGACCTGGATTCCATTGATGTAGAGAGTCGCGGTGTTACCCCTGCTCTTGACACGTAGCCGATTCACCTGGTTGAACCCGCTTTTCACGGCCGTCGATGTAGCGAACGGGACGATCATAAGGCGTCGATCTGGCAGCCGCCGATCGACTCCGACCGCGCCGCTCGGACCGACAATCAGCTCGTAGAATTCGTTATAGTGACTCACCCAGAAAGCGAGTCCGCCGTATGTGTGGATTAACTGTGGCCCACCACGGGCGATCGCTACGTCTACACACGCGTCCATATCGATCAGGCTATGCTCGGGAGCGTCAACCCACGCCATGTAGCTGCGGTTCAGGGCGGGCGCGATGATCATCTTGCCATTCCCGATCGTGTGAAACTGGTCGGGATAGCCCCACCTCTCGGAAGGTCTCCGGAAGCTGTCCTCGACCAGCACCTGGTTTCCTTCGCAGGCGTTGACAATCGGCGCCGCGGCGAATGCCGCAGCAATCGTGAGCATCGCGACAGCAAGGACTTGCGAACGCATCATTCTTCTCTCTTCGAGCAGTTCCTCGGCCGCTCCGCTCCCCTTCGGTGCGGACGAGGCGTCAGTTGGTGACTTTCAGATTCGAGAACTCGTAGACGTCGCGGGTGTTGGGCCCCGATTGCGCAGTGACGCCAACCTCGCCTCCACCCTGCGGCGGCTGACCCGTGATGTTCCCGACCTGCGTTCCATTGATGTAGAGCGTCGCGGTGTTGCCCTTCGTTTGAACGCGCAGGCGATTCACCTGACCCACGCCGCTTTTCACCGCCGGCGAGGTGGCAAATGTCATGATGCTGATACGGCGGCCTGGCAGGATTCGATCAACCCCAAAAGTGCCGCTGGGTCCAACCATCAGCTCGTAGTAGTTCTGGTAGTCGGTCACCCAAAACGCGAGTCCGCCGTACGTGTGCACCATCTTGGGTCCGCCCTTGGTGAGCGCCACGTCGACGCAGGCGTCCATGTCGGTGAAGACGTAGCCGCCATCGAGGGTAACGTAGGTCGCATTCAGGGCAGGAGTGAGTACCATCTTGCCGTTGTTGACGGCCTGGTTATCGTTGGCCGCTCCCCA
>JASHQJ010000513.1 GCA_030037595.1 Candidatus Binataceae bacterium | reverse complement strand
CCCAATCGGTCGGCGTGTTCCTCGCCGATCCAACACGCTTCGCTACGATCCTCACCCTTACGCCCGAGGAACTCGCGATTCGCGAGGCGCTCGAATCTGCCGCGGCGATTCGAGATCGGCTCGGCATCGCCACCGCCGCCGCGATCATGAATCGCACGCCATCGTCTCTCTTCGAAGACGCTGACCTCGAAAGTCTGAAGTCACTCGGCGCGCACTCCGAACTTGCAGCGCGCCGCGTCGCTTCGTACGGGCGCTCCGCGATTGGCGCGGCGCGCCTTCGCGAGGCCGGCGTTCAGACGATCACGCTCCCGATGCTGTTCACCCCCGCGATGGGCCGCGATCAGCTGGCCGAACTCGGCAGCACGCTCGAAGCGGAGCTCCTCGATTAATGAAGTATGCCAATGAATTGATCGAGTCGCATCGTCTCTTGGTCTGTCTCGGCGCTGGCGGTGTCGGCAAGACCACGATCAGCGCGTCGCTGGCGGTCAAGGCCGCGATGCTCGGGCGCACAACCGACGTCATGACCGTGGACCCTGCTCCGCGCCTCCTCGACGCGCTCGGCCTCGACGTCGATGCGCATGAGCCGCACCGCGTTCATTTGCCCGCGGGCCGAGCGCGCAAGGATCATGGCCGCCCAGGCCGTCTCCGCGCCCTCAAGCTCGACCCCAAGCGCACCTTCGATGCGATCGTCGCGCGACACGCGCCCTCCGAGGCGGCACGCGACGCGATCCTCCGCAACAGCATCTACCGGAATCTTTCCAGCGCGCTCGCCGGCGTCGGCGATTACATGGCGATGGAGCGTCTCCTGGAACTCTCGGCGGATTCGAAGACGCGCACGATCGTGCTCGATACTCCTCCCGCAGCCGAGGCTCTGGATTTCCTCGACGCGCCGCGCCGGCTCCTGGAGCTGCTGAACTCGCGCGCGATTGTTCTGCTCAGTGCCCCGAGCGGACTCTTTCGGAGCCAGCTCAAGCTGGTCGATCTCGCCGCGCGCGCCGTGCTCGCTGCTTTCGATCGCGTGACCGGACTCAACCTGCTCGGCGACGTGCAGCAGTTCGTGCAGAGCTTCGAGGGCATGTACTCGGGGTTCGCCGAGCGCGCCGAGCGCGCGCGCGACTTGATTCGCGCGACGGATACGGCGGTCGTCCTGGTAACCACTGCCGAAGCCGGTCCGACCGCGCAGGCTATCGAATTCGTCGCCGCACTAAAGAAGGCAGAGCTCGCGCTGTCCGCTGTTATCGTCAATCGCGTGATGGCCGACTTACCTGACGACGCCGAGCTCGACGCTGTGAAACTCCCGGCCGGGTTGAAGCGCAAACTTCGCCGCAACCTTGCCGACTACCGGGCGCTCAAGTATCGCGAGCAGAGTTCGCTGGCGGCGCTGAGAGATGCAATTCCGGAGAACGCGCAAATCCTGGTTGCGCCCGACCTTGGCCGCGAGCCGCAAACGATCGCGGACCTCGCGGAAATCGGCGCGAGCCTGATTCTAGTAGGGTGATTTGCGCGGCTTGCGCGACGGCTTGGCACGCGGCGCCGCGGGCTCTTCGTGTTGCTGCTCGACGAGGCGATCGACCTTGATGCTGAGGTTCAGGAGCTGCGAGCTAAGATGATCGAGGCGCGATTTCAGGTCGCGCATGTCGCGCCGCGACGGCACGTTGAAGAACTCGAGCATCTGCTCGATGTTGCGATCGAACGACTGCTTGTTCTCCATGAAACGCGCGCCGGCGCGGCCGAGACCTTTGCGCATGCGCTCGTTCGACATGACCTCGTTGAACAGGCTGGTGAGCCCCTCTTCGCTCAGTTGGCGCAGCCTGCCGGCCAGGTTTTCGTAGTCGCCGCGTGCCATATTCTGCAACTATATATAGCCCTCGACGTACAGCAAACTGATGAACTCGTTCGCCAACATCATGGCCGTCGCGTCCGGCTTCTTCCTGATGGGCTACAAGGGGCCGCCCGCGAACCTGCTGATGACGTCGATCGCGATCAACCTCGCGCTCGCGCCGATGACCGGCGTGATCGCGATGCGTCGCCATCGCTCGGTGCTGCTCTGGGTACTAATCGGCCTCGCGCTAGGCGCGTGGGCTCTCGTGGCGATACTAATTCTGCCGTCGAACGTCGACGCGCCGCCCCCGCCGACCAACTATCCGCCTACATCTGATGCTGCCTGACGAAGGCGACCGTGGGCTCGAAGACATCGTGCTCGGCCTTCGTTCCCGCGATCACGTCGAGATGCCCCCAGTCCTTGAGCGTGACAACTTTCGGATCGGGATCCCCGGTTGAGTGCGCCGCCGCCGCAACCATGTCCGGCCACTTGGCGTTGAAGTTCGTACTGGCAAAGGCGAGCACCGGAATTTTTGATTCCTTCAGCGCGGCGACGAGCTTCGGCGTGAAAGGGCTTTCGCCATCCTGAACGGCCGGCCAGTAGCGATCCTCGGCGATCAGAACCTTCGCTAGCACTGTCGCATCCGAATAGCCGCCGAGCGGATTTCCGAGTCCGCCGTGGCCGCCGAACGGACCTCCGGCGTCATAGACGACATGCTCGAGATTCTCGCGCGCGGTCTTGTACTTCGGAATCGGCGCGGGCTGAGCGGGATTCTCGATCACCATCTGCATCAGCTTCTCACGCTTGTCGAAGGTCAGATGCTTGCCGCCGAGGTCTTCCGCGTAGTCGCTCGTAGAGTTGGGAATCAGCGCCCTGCCAGGCGGCGGAAAGAATCCATCGTATAGCACCAGGCCCTCGACGCTCGCCGGATTCATCGCAGCAAACAGGTACGCGAACTCGACTCCGCGGCTGAAACCCGCGATGAAGAGCTTGCCATGATGCACCTGTCCCTTGACGAATGAGGCGGCGGCGGCGATATCCGACGCGAACATCTCGTTGGTCCAATCCTTCAGCTCGGCGAGATCCTTCATATCGGTCGTGGGCGGAATGAAATGAGTGCGGTAGTCGAGCGCCCAGAAATCGACACCATGCTCCGCGAGATAAACCGGCAGCGAGTAGCGCGGATCGTCGAGCGCGACCTCGCCATTCATGTTGGTGCCCGGCAGATAGAGCATCACGGGCGACGACGCGGCCGGATTGGGACCCTTCGCCACGCGATGCAGACCTATCTTGTCGAAGGGCGACGAGCCGACGATCGCTTGATAGTGCCATTCGTAGATCCCGGGCGCACCCTTAAGTTCGCGCGGCGCGCCGACTGCTTTGAACTCTGCGGCGCGCGCTATTGCCGGTATCGCTACCAGACACGTGAGCAGCGCAATCCCGATCTTCCCGCGTACCCGTATCGAGGCCGAAGTTGTGTGGAACTCGTCGGACCTGCCGCGCATAGTCTCGTCCTCCATCCATGACGCGCTGTTATAGCATCCGCTTCGCTCCGCGTTCATCGCCGGTTGACGCTATGCGACGAGCGTGCGAAACAATTCCGTACGCCTTCACATCAAGCATCGACGGGAGATCTCGCATGAGCAGGAAAGTACAATTCGCTCTCTTCGGTCCGCAGGCCGGGCAAAGTTGGCATCAGCTTCTGGAGCGCGCGCATCGCTGCGAGCAGCTCGGCTACCATTCGATCTGGCTGGTCGATCACATGTGGACCCGCGGCATGCCCGATCTCGACCATCACGAATGCACCGCGCTGATGGCCGGACTCAGCGCGCGCACCGAGAAGATTCGCATCGGCACCCTGGTGATTTGCAATTCGTATCGGAATCCCGCGCTTCTCGCGAAGACGCTTTGCACGATCGATCACATCAGCAACGGCCGCCTCGAAATCGGCTACGGCGCGGGATGGATGGAAGAGGAGTATCGCGCGTACGGCTACGAATTTCCGTCGATGGGCGCGCGGCTCAAGGCCTTCGAGGAGGGCCTGCACATCATGAAGTCGCTCTTCACCGAAAAACGCACGACCTTCGAGGGGCAGCACTACAAGGTGCGCGACGCGATCTGCAATCCTAAACCGCTGCAGAAGCCGCATCCTCCGATCACGATCGGCGGCGCCGGCGAAAAGAAGATGCTCAAGCTGGTCGCGCGCTTTGCCGACCGCTGGAATATCCCGGCCGGCTACGAAAGTTTCGAGCACAAGTACAACGTGCTGAAGGCGCACTGCAAAGATATCGGGCGCGACCCCAACGAGATCGAAGTCTCGGAGCAGCTGCTCGTCTGCATCGGCAAGGATGACGCCGAGGTCGCGCAGAAGTGGAAGATGGCCGAGATGCTGAAGCCGTTCTCCATCACCGGCATCAAAGGCACGCCGAAGCAGCTGATCGAGGACCTAAAGAAGCGCGTGGCGCAGGGGATCACGACGTTCACGATCTTCTTCAGCGACTTCGCGCCGCCGCCGACGCTTGAGATGTTCGCGAAGGAAGTGATGCCGGCGTTCGCCTGACGCGCCGGCGCCGCGGCCATCATCATGCGCTCGCGGATAGTTGAAATTGCGCGGAGTGTGCCTGCGCTCGCGATGCTCGTCGCGATGAGCGCATGCACCAGCGCGCCTGTCAGCTTCACCACGCAGCTCGATCAAACCGGAGGTCTCGGCCCCGGCGATCCTGTCGTGCACGCCGCGGCGACGATCGGCAGTGTCACAAGTGTATCGCCGCTCGGCGACGGCGATTCCGAGGTTGGATTCCAGGTTGACGGCGTGCATGCCAAAGAAGTTCACCAGGACGCGATCATGCTGCTGAACACGCAGCCCGGAACTCCGTCGCTCGAGGTGATGAACCAGGATGCGATGAGTCCGGCGGCGGAGCCGGGAATGCGGCTCGACGGTGCCTCCGACATGTACCAATTACAGATGATCATGTTGTCGCGCGGGCCGGGCAGCCTCGCGACCGCGCTCTCCAACTCGGTCAACGCGCTTTCACCGTCGGGTACGCAGCCACCGTCGCAGTCATCGGTTCAGCTCGGGCAGATGCTCAACCAAATCGCGCAGCAGACCACTGCGATCGCAAATGCGATGAATCCGCCAACACCGGCTGACGTATCGAAAATGAAATCGGATGCGGCCGCTGTCGAGCGCCAGTTCACGCGCAACAACAAGCCCGCTCAGGCCGACCGCGTCCGCCAGCAACTCGATCAAACTCTCGCCGGCATGGGGATCAAGCCGCCTTCTTCGCCACCCTCGCCCTGAACAGGTTCGCAGGCTGCCACTTCGGAAAAAAGATTGACCCCTTGCGTAGTGGCGGCGGGCCTCTCGCCCGCATCGGCGTGGCTTGACTGCCTCTCCGCGTGCGCGCTAGCGGTCAAAGCGAGGTTTCTCCCGTGGACAACGACAAAATCTCCCGCGTGCGCGCGCTGCGTGCCAAGCTTGATCATCCGGTGATCGATGGCGACGGTCATCTGATCGAACCCGCGCCGCTCTTCAATCACTACCTGCACAAAGTCGGCGGGCGCGAGATGGTCGAGCGATACCATCGCGAGCTCAAGGAGCATCCCACCGGCTCGCGTGGCGATCGCGAGCGCGGCGACATGCGTGGCGCATGGTGGGGCGTCGGCAACAACGCCTACGACCTCGCAACCGTGATGGCGCCGCGGCTGCTGCATCAGCGGCTCGATGAGCTTGGGATCGATTTCGCCATTCTCTACCCGACGCTCGGCCTCGCGCTGCCGACGATCCAGGATGACGACGTGCGCCGCGCGGCCTGCCGCGCTTTGAACACAATGAACGCGGAAGTGAGCGCCGGGCTTCGCGATCGTCTCGCACCAGCGGCGGCGATCCCCATGCATACGCCTGACGAGGCAATCGCGGAGCTCGAATCATCGGCGCAGCTGGGGCTCAAGGTCGCGATGATTCCGCCGGGAGTGGCGCGGCCGATTCCGGAGCTCGCACGCGAGCATAGTGCGGCGTTTCCCTATGCCGCCTACTTTGACAACTACGGCCTCGACAGCTTCTTCGATTACGATCCTCTTTGGCAAAAATTCCAGGCGCTCGGCTTCGCGGTGACATCGCACGGCGGCGTCGGGCTTCGCTTCCTGCCGCTCGGGCGCCGCTCGCCGAGCAACTACATGTTCAACCATATCGGTGGACACGCTTATCAGCAGGGCGAGCTATGCCGTTCGCTCGTGATGGGCGGAGTTGCTGCGCGCTTTGCTGGTCTCGCGTTCGGCTTCCTCGAGTGCGGCGCCGGGTGGGCGTGCGACCTGCTTCACTCCCTCGAAGAGCATTGGGAAAAGCGCAACACCGAGGGCCTTGCCAATTACGATCCGGCGCGGCTCGATCGGCAGCGTTTGCGCGAATTGCTGCGCGAGTACGGCGGTCCTGAATTCGTCGATGCGTCGGCGGCGGCCGGCATGTCGCGCGCCTATGACGAAGGCCTCTCCCGCCACGATCGCTCCGCTGATCGCGACGAATGGCGCCTCACGGGCGTTCGCGAGGAACACGACTTCGAGCGTTTCTTCCGCAACTTCTATTTCGGCTGCGAGGCTGATGACCCCAGCGTTTACCGGGCGCTCGACGGGAAGGCGAATCCGTTCCGCGCGCGGCTCCAGCCGGTCTTCAGCTCCGATATCGGCCACTGGGACGTTCCCGACATAGCGACCGTCCTGCTGGAAAGCCATCGTCTGGTTGACCAAGAGTTACTGAGTCCAGCCGACTACCGCGACTTCGTTTTCACCTACCCGGCGAAACTGCACACGACCGCGAATCCACGATTCTTTGCCGGAACGGTGGTCGAAAGCGCCGTCGCGCGAGTCGCCGCCTGAAGCGCCGCCTTCGCCGCGAGGATTTGTCATCATGAATGGAGCCGAGAGCCTGATTCGCACCGCGGTCGCCGCGGGTATCGACACCTGTTTCGCCAATCCCGGCACAACCGAAATGCCGCTGGTCGCCGCGCTCGATGCGGCAGACGGAGTTCGCGCCGTGCTCTGCCTGTTCGAAGGCGTCGCGACCGGCGCAGCGGACGGCTACGCGCGGATGACCGAGCGACCGGCGCTCACGCTGCTTCATCTCGGCCCGGGCTTCGCCAACGGGATCGCGAACCTGCACAACGCGCGGCGCGCCCGTTCGCCGGTTGTCAACTTGATCGGCGATCACTGTACCTGGCATGCGCACGCGGACGCTCCACTCGCATCGGACATCGTTTCGCTGGCCGCGCCGGTTTCCGGATGGATTCGAAGCGTGCGGAGCGCGTCGGTGCTGGCGGGCGCGACGGCCGAGGCGATCGCGGCGGCGGGTCATGCTCCCGGCCAGGTCGCAACGCTGATTATTCCCTCAGATTGCCAATGGGACCCGGCGGATGGCGAGGCGCGGCCTGTGGAATCCAAGCCTCCGGGCGCCGTGTCACAAGAGGCTGTGGGCCGCGTCGCGAATGCACTCAGGTCCGCATCCAAGCCCGTGCTCCTGCTCGGCGCGATGGGTCTGCGCGGGAGAGGACTGAGCGCCGCCGCGCGTATCGCCGCGAAGACCGGTTGTCATCTCGTCGCCGAGACATTTCCGTCCCGCCTCGAGCGCGGCGCGGGAATGCCGGCGGTCGAGCGCCTGCCCTACTTCCCCGAGCAGGCCCTCGAAACTCTACAGCCGTTCGACCTGATTGTGCTGGCCGGAGCGCGACGCCCGGTCGCGTTCTTCGGCTATCCCAATCTGCCGAGCAGCCTGATTCCCGAGGGACGCCGCTCCGAGATTCTGAGCGAACCGCCTGAGGACACCGCAGCCGCTCTGGAAGCGCTCGCGATGGAAATCGGCGCGCCGGTCTCAGTCTCTCTGCCGCGCGAGGCGAAGAAAGCCGACCGCCCAATCGGCGCCCTCAATCCGGCGAGCGCGGGTGCAGCACTCGCCGCTGTGTTACCCGAGGGCGCGATCGTGATGGACGAGGCGGCGACCAGCGGGGGCGCATTCTTTCCGCTGTCGGCGGGCGGACCGCCGCACACGTATCTCTCGCTCACGGGAGGCGCGATTGGCCAGGGGCTTCCGTGCGCGACGGGCGCGGCTGTTGCCTCGCCTGATCGGCGCGTGATCGCTTTCCAGGCCGACGGCAGCTCGATGTACACGATCCAGTCGTTGTGGACGCAGGCTCGTGAGAGCCTCAATGTGACTACCGTGCTCTGCAACAACAGGAGCTACCGAATCCTGCAGGTCGAACTGGCGCGGGCGGGAATCAAGGAGCCCGGACCTAAGGCGCGGAGCCTCACTGACCTGGGCCATCCGGACCTTGATTTCACCAGCCTCGCGCGCGGGATGGGCGTGCCCGCCGTCCGGGTGGATCGCGCCGAGAACCTGGTGCTCGAGCTCGAGCGCTCGTTCGCGACGCCGGGACCGAGCCTGATCGAGCTGATGCTCTAGCGCGAAACCAAACTTTGGCTGAGCGCCGCTCGGAGCGCGTCGAGCCGCGCCGGCAATTCCGCCAGCGTCGCAACTTGATGCTCGTGCATCACGCGGGGGCCGAGGCCGATGAAGTGCATCCCGGCCGCGGCCGATGCGTCGAGGTCGATCGGACTATCGCCGACGTAGACCGCGCGCTGCGCGGGCACTTCCGCGCGCACGAGGCATAAATGAAGGATGTCAGGCGCAGGCTTGGGCTTAACCTTGTCGCGCGCGCTCGCGATCGCATCGAACACGCCGCCGAGCTCCAGATGTTCGATCAATGCGGGCACTGTAGCCGAACGATTGGTGGCGAGCGCGAGGCGGTAACGATTTTTCAGCTCGAGCATGAATGGCCGAAGTCGCAGCGGCGGCCGGAGCATCTTGAGAAACGGCGTGTTGTCGAGCGTGCGCGCCAGCTCGAGCATCAGCTCGAAGAGCGCCGCGCGTTTGCCCGCGCGATCGCGAAATACCTGAGTGGTCGCGTACGAGAGCGATGCGATCTCCTCGGCGGGAGTGAGGGGCGGTTCGCCAGCGGCGGCGAAGATTGCATTGTAGTAGGCGATATTCGATTCGCCGGATTCGAACAGGACGCCGTCGGCGTCGAAAATTACAAGCTCGATCATCGATGGATGAATATTCTGCGCGCGCCGAAGCTTGGATGCTAGCGCGATGCCTGCCGATGCGTGCCGCGCGCGGGGCGGCGTACATGATGAGCGGGCCGGCGCGGAATCGCGACCATGTCGCGCGCCGCGATATGCTGCCCGCATTGCGGACACACCATCACGGGCGTGGTCCGGGCGCCGCAGGTGCGATGAATAAGGGTGAGCGGCGGCCCGTGTTCATCAGCAAGCCAGGTGTCGCCCCACTTGAGCATCGCGACAATCAGCGGGTAGAGATCGATCCCCTTTTTCGTCAGCCGGTATTCGATTCGGCCGACCTCGCCTTCGGCCTTGACGCGCTCAAGGATTCCGTTCGCCACCAGCGCGCGGAGCCGCGAACTCAGGATGTTGCGCGCGATGCCGGTGCCGGTCTGGAACTCGTCGAAGCGCCGGTGCCCCAGGAAGGCATCGCGCAGGATCAGCATTGTCCAGCGCTCGCCGACAATCGCCAGCGTGCGCGCCACCGAGCAGTTAAGGTCGCCGACGGAATCCCAGCGCATCGAAGCCCCCGCGTCCGGACAGCGCTCCCCATATCGCACCGCCGACGCTCGTATATCGTTGCACTTTGAAACTGGAACCGCCAGCACATCCGAACCTCACGACCCAACCCGGCTACCGTTTTCGTGAAAAGCGAAAATGTTCGCGGCAAGTGCGATCAGCGCCGACAGACGTGGCATCGGTATGAATTTCTGACTCTCGGCGAGTGTGAGTACAGAATCCATGTCATCGGCAATTCAGATTTGCTGTGGCGCTGGCCAGAGTGTCCCGGATTGGTACATCGTCGCGTTCCGAAGTTGACTTCAATGACCGCTGAATGATCCTTGGCCATCTTTAATCTAGTTTTATTTTGCAACTGATTTTCAATTTGCGACGACCGATACTTATCGGTGACATTCGCGCTGCTCATATCGCGTCGAACGAAACCATTGGCCGCCAGCGATCATCTGCATTTAACGCAGCAGCAATTCTGACGCGCCGCCGATCAACTGCTGCGATCGTGTGCGTCCTGCGAAAAGCGCATCAGGACCAATCGAGCGTTTCTCGGGACTATCTACACTCGCGTGGTGGCATCGCCATTGCTTCGCTTTGAGCGCTTTTGTCTCGGGGAGGAATTTAGACCCAGATGAGTTTTTCTTTCACTGCGGTACGGGGCTTGCGCCGACAGCCGCTCGTGATGCTGCGGGCGTCAGCAGCCGCCGCCCTGCTCGCGATGTTGCTCGCATTTGCACCTGACGCACCTGCGATCACTTTCATGCTCGGCTCGCCGACCAACGTCGGTGTTGGCCAGGACTTGACTTCGGTGCTTTACGCGAGCGGACCGAACGGTGCGGCGATCAGGCTCGCGAAGCTCGGAATGGACGCGCCGGGCGGCGGAGTCTTCTCCGACTTCGGCGTACCTACCGTCGCCCCCGATGGCTCGGTTGTGTTCGCGGCGGAAGTAACGGTGGGAAAGAGCACTCCGAAGTGGAGTATCTTCCACGCGGCTCCTAACGCAGCCGAAGGCCGCGGTCTCTCGCTCGCGATCGATCCGAAAACGATTTCGCCGGGTTGTGCGCCCAACTTCAAGATTGATCCCTATCCTGTCGTCGGATC
>JASHQJ010000512.1 GCA_030037595.1 Candidatus Binataceae bacterium | reverse complement strand
TGCAATTGTCTCGTTCCAGTTTGTTGCGGCTCCTTGCGCCGCATCAACGCTCGCCTGGAGTTGTCCGATTGCCTCACCAGCCGTTTTTGCAGCGCCCTGAGCTTCTGCGTTGGCGGTCAGATAGTCGCTAGTGTCCTTCCGCAATTCCTCGTCGGTCGCATCCAGCGTCTTAATTGTCTCAGTGCGCGTCGCAGCTAACTGCGCACCGGTCATGAGCGGCAGCAACTGGTTGTGGGCGGCCATGCGATTCGCGGTCAGTCCCGCCAAGAGTTTATCCTGCTCGCTAGCAACTGCATGCGAGCTGGAGAGCATCTGATCGTAGATGCCGGGCGATTTTGCTCCGTACTGATCTACCAAGCTTGCAAGTTTCGCTGTCTGCGCCGCCCGGTCCGAATTGTGAATATGCGATGGGAGGAAGCTGCAGCTCAACGAGCTGATGGCAAAAAAAAACAACAGGTATCGAATGTGAAGAATCTTGCTACCCCCTCTTCTGTATTCGGCCGATGCAACCACCAAGCCCGACCGCTCAACGCTCGGAACTCCTGCGGTTCGACAACTGATGCGACGAACGTATAACAAGCTGTAGCGCACGTCTACATATTTGTCTATAGACACAACTTTATTGCGTGGCCGCGTAATCCGTTCAATGGCGAGGGTACGGTGCCGTTGAAATTTCCCTTGACTTTCGTTTCTCTCATCGAAAGGTGTGGACGAAATTCGGAATGAAAAGTTCATTTCGATCCGCAGGCAGCAGAACCTTTTCGGGTCACATTCTCAAATGAATGGATGGCGCACCAGTCTGCTCATACTGTGTCCTTTTCACAACATGTTGACGTAAGGTAGCTCAAGCGATACTAACCGAACTAACTCCATGTCTAGCGGTTAGGGGGCAACCGAACAGATGGCGCGTGCTTCTCCCCGACAGCTATTTCGCATTGGTATCGCCCGCTCGAAGGACTGCCGACTTCGCCCAAGGGGTTTTACGCCGCGTTTGAGCGTGTCATCGATTACTCACCAAAACCTCGAGGTATGCGTCTCCGCGCGTGGACTGGAGAAGGCTGCGGGCCGTATTCCTGCGGAGTCTCAGGTTTCCTCTTGCAAGGTGTAAGAAGCGGTGGTTCCATGTCTGTCGCGCCTTCAATTTTTTTTAGATGTAGACTGAACAAGAGAGACGGCAATGGCAAGTATCAAGATAGCAGTTTGGAATCAGAGTACGGTGCTCAACGATCCTGTCGTGAACGCGGCAGCGCCGGCACTACAGATCCAGATTAATCGCGATTTCGCTCCCGTCTGGGGTGTCGATGCAGACTTGACCTTCGTCCCAAAAGCGCAACGGCCGGGGGCGGGGTTTTGGTGGCTCGTGGTAGTTGATGACTCGGACGTAGCAGGAGATTTGGGCTACCACGAACTTACCGATCAGGGCCTTCCGCTCGGCTACGTGTTCGCTCGGACTGACCAGCAGGCAGGCCTCAAGTGGACTGTCACCGCGAGCCACGAATTACTCGAAATGCTCGGCGATCCTGACATCAACCTCTATGCATTCGTTCAAACCGGAGGAAACGCCGGGACGTTTTACGCCTACGAGGTGTGCGACCCGTGCGAACTAGATGATCAAGGCTACGCAATCAATGGCATCCAAGTCTCGAACTTCGTGTATCCGGCTTGGTTCGAGGGCTTTCGAGCGCAGGGAAGTACCCAATTTGACCATCAGAAGCTCATCGATCAGCCTTTCAAACTTCTTCCCGGTGGCTACAGCAGTGTCCTCGACATACCTTCTGGTCTCGGATGGTACCAGATCAATATGCCGGCACCTGAGGGAACTCAAGCTCGGAAGATGCAACCTCCGCTCGGCAGCCGCAGAGAGCGGCGTTCTAGGACTCGAGGGCAGTGGATCAAGAGCAAGCCCTAGCAAAAGGTGTTGGTGCATTAAGAGGAACATCCCTTTCTTATACATTATTAACTCAAATTCTTGTGCTCAGTCTAGGAGCTGTGTGTGGCGAATTGGTAATTTTGGCAGAAGTCGCGCTGCTGGGCAGGCTTGCGAATCGGTGGCAGGGCACTAAACTGCGGCGCCACGTGGGGTTGTTGTTCAGGTTGATTGCCCACCTGCTGCTGACCTTGGCTCGGCTGACCGGCCCAGGCGGCGTTCGTGCGGTCGCGGCCGAGTCGCTGGCTGTTAAGCACCAGTTGCTCATCATGAAGCGTTCGCGGCGCCGAGCTCCAAATCTGACCGGGTGGGATCGGCTGATTCTGGGCTTTTGTAGCCTGTTGGTTTCACCGAGACGCTGGGCCAAGATCGCCGTGATCCTCAAGACTTACACCCTCCTGCACCTTCATCGAGCTTTGGTGAAGGGCAAGTATCATCTTCTGTATGGCGTTTAGCGGCGCAGTCGCTCCGGGCCCAAGGGTCCTCAAGAGAGTTGATCGATGCGGTGGTTGAGATGAAACGGCGCAACCCGTATTTCGGCTGCCGCAAGATTGCCGAGCAAATCGCAAGCGCATTCCGCATCGAGATCAACCAGGATGTCGTCCGGCGTATTCTGATAAGCTAGCACCGACCTGAGCCGAGCGGCGCTGGCTCCTCGTGGCTCGCGGCTATCGGACACGCCAAGGATCACTTGTGGAGTGTCGATCTCTTCCGCTGCGAGTCAATCTTACTCAAGAGCAATTGGGTCGTGGCGGTGATGGATGTCTACACGCGTTGGATCATTGGCTTCGGCGTCGGGGCTGCCAATCTGGACGGTATCCATGTCTGCCGGATGTTCAATCGCGCGATTGCACGGCAGACTCTGCTAAGCATCTTTCCTCCGACGACGATCCTGTGATCCGCAAAATTGTTTCGAATGCGGGTAGCTTGATGCATGGTGAGGACTTTTGCTTCGGCCAATGTGCGGGCCAGAACGACGGTTTGTGCGATGGGTTTTACTCCTGCGGTCGGCGGTGTGAAGTCGCCTCATCGTCAACCCAGTCTTCCTCGGTGTAGGTCATTCCCTTGCGGCCGGGAACCGTCCGTACCG
>JASHQJ010000511.1 GCA_030037595.1 Candidatus Binataceae bacterium | reverse complement strand
GCGTAATCTGGATGCTCTACTGGACGCTGACCAAGCGCACTGTCACCAATCTCGCCGTGACCACCCAGATCGGAGTGAATGAAGAGGCAGCCGATATAGGAATGATCACGCCGCGCGATCATATCTGGATGAACGTGCTCGCGGGAGTTACCGTGGCGCTGCTAATCGTCGGATGGTTTTACTCCGCGAGCAGATATCCTGTGCGGTTGCCGCAACAGACTGCCTGGTTCGCGCCCAAGCCGCTGCCCGCGGATCAGAAGCTCGCCGAAGTCATGCCGGAGAGCGCTTCATGGAACGACGGGACCGACACGTTGATCATGAAGCTACAGGCCAAGAATATTAGCGACTCGCCAATCACCGTGAAGGAATACATCATGGCGATGACGACGTTCGTCAATGGTAGCCCTGATGAACGCGCTGCGGCGGGGCCTCATGACTTCGTGGGGCAGCTCGAGGTCGAACCGAATACGCCAATCGCGCCCGGCGAGACCAAGGAGCTGACGCTCAAGATCAGCAATCCGATCCTGAGTGAAGAGCGGCTCATCCCGACGCGAGATCCGCAGCAGTTTATCGCCGGTTTGCTGCGCTTCCAGAATGCCTCCGGTGGCGAACAGTTCGCGGAAACGCGTATCAGCGTGATTCCCACTCAGTTTCGCGCACAGTATATTCCGGGTCTCTGATGCGGTTGCCTGAAGACTAAGAAGAAAGAAACAGGAGAATAATCCGATGCAGTTGCTGCACACGATGATCCGGGTTGGCGATCTCAAAGAATCGCTGAATTTCTACTGCGAGAAACTTGGGATGAAGCTGCTCCGCAAGGAAGATTTCCCCGGCGGCAAGTTCACGCTCGCGTTCGTGGGCTACGGCGACGAAAAGGATCACACTGTCGTTGAGCTGACCCATAACTGGGACACCAAGAGCTACGAGCTGGGCACGGGCTTCGGCCATCTGGCGATCGGCGTCCCTGATGCCTACAAGGCCTGTGACGATCTCAAGAAAAAGGGTGTCAAGGTCGTGCGCGAGGCGGGGCCGATGGCGCACGGCACGACGGTGATCGCGTTCATCGAGGATCCGAACGGCTACAAGATCGAGCTGATCGAACGCAAAGCTATGCAATAGCTGCGCGCCGTCTTTATTTCTGATTCTCTCTCCAGATTTTTCTGACCCGCTCCTTATCCTCCTGGGAGAGGGTTTGGATGAGGTCCAATGTTGGCATTCTAAGGACGTGGATTCTTTTTGGAGCGTTCACGCACATAAGAACTATCAGCGACGGGCGACCCTCATGATCTCCTCTCCCTGACCACCACCAGGGAGAGGAGACAGAAGGTTTACGGAGAGCTAGAGTTCGCGGGCGATTTTCCCTGTTCGGACATCGGCGGTATAGCGCTTTTAGATCCATGCGAGGTTGACGTCACTATGCAGTGATGTTCAGTTGATCGTTAAGACAGATTTGGACTTGCTACCATGAAGATCGGTATGCACGAGCCCATCATCATCAGGGCGACGTCACATACCCTCACTGAAGCGCCCATTCATTATCTCGCTGGGTTTGATCATCTCTTTTTTAGTCTTAATTGAAGCGAACTAACTACTTCAAACGTTACTTCCAACCTTAGTGCACAAGCTTGAAGCTGGTATTTACTCATGAATGTCACACTAAGCGAAGCGTCACCATCACGTGCGTTCTCACGTTGGCATGTCCCTCATAGGCTTGGCCGGCCTATAACTCTGAAACGGCTTTATCAATCAGCCGTCCGCCGCTTTCTGCATCGAACGTTTTTCTTCTGCCAGAGTCTTGGTATTCACGCAGTACCGGTCCATTTCTATTATCCGATTCCCGACACCAGGACTCTCGGCGAAGCGGTCTGGTGCAAGCGCTTCGGATTAACGGGTTTGAACTGGTGCGGGGATGGGCAACTCGCTCTCCTTCAAACGTTCGCTGGTTATCGTACCGAGTATGGCAGGTTCCCGGTCGAAAGTGCGGGCGATGGGTTCTTTGTCAACAATGGGCGATTCGAAGCGGTCGACGCGGAAGTGCTTTACTGCATGATCCGTCGCTTCAAGCCGCGGCGCATCTGCGAGATTGGATCGGGCTACTCGACCCATATTGCCGCGATGGCGGTTGCCGCAAACCACGCCGAAGGCGCCTCGCAATGCCGAATAGAAGCGATTGAGCCTTACCCTTCGCGCGACCTGCTGAAGCTTCCGAGTGTAGAAGTGCGGCGAGTCGCGGTGTGGAAAAGTTGCCGCTGGAGGAATTCGAGAAGCTGGAAGCCGGCGACATCCTGTTCATCGACTCGAGCCAGACGATCCGCATGGGCGGCGACGTGGTACGCGAGTACCTGGAAATACTGCCGCGGCTAAAACCGGGAGTGATCGTGCATATCCATGATATATTCCTGCCGGCCGACTATCCTCGCCGGTTCATCATGGACGCTGGCATCTTCTGGGACGAGCAATACCTGTTTCACGCGCTCATGTTGTTCAACGACGCTTTCGAAGTCCTGTGGAGTAGCCACTACATGCACCTGGAACATCCGGAGGCCTTGCTAGATACGTTCGACTCTTACCCGAGGTGCCCGACCCCGCCGGCCAGCTTCTGGATAAGACGTAGTCCACGCAGCGAATATCGGCCTAGTTGAGGATGAGGCGCGCGCAAAAACCGCTCAGCGTACAGATCGCAAGACGCGCAACGCGGCAAGCATCGTCTCCACAATGCGTGTGGACCAAATCGCTTACTTAATCATCTCTACGCCGCCAGTTACGAGCGCCAAGATCGTTGCGCCATTCCTGGTCGTGACGGAGTGGGTGCATCCGTTGGGCCGGTAGTTCAGGTCGCCGGTCATCACTTCGCCCGATTCATCGGCGTTCGACCCTTCAATCACGAAGATCAATTCGTCGCCGACGTGCTTGTGACGCGGCAATTGCGCTCCGGGTTCAAAGCGCACCAGTGAGGCGTGGCGCTTTGTTTCCTTGTCATGCCAGATTGGTTTCTGGCGCACGCCAGGTAACGCATCGACCCAGGCGATCTCGCTCGGCGTGATGTTTCGAGAAGGAGGCGCGCCGGCCGCGTCGTTTGCCGGCTCAATATCTCCGGTGACGATCGCGAGTGCTGTTGCACCGTTCCTGCTGCTGACGCTGTGAACGCATCCGTTGGGCCGGTATCCAATACATCCCGCGGCCGTGACGCCGTGTTCGTCACCGATCGATCCTTCGATAACGAAGAGGATCTCGTCGCCGCGATGGCGATGCATCGGGAGCGTCGCGCCAGGCTCGAAGCGGATGATCTGTGCGCGGCGTTTGGTGGCAACGTCGGACCAGAGCACCTTGGCCTTGAGCCCCGCGGCGATCGCGGTCCACTCGACTTCGTTGACGCGGATTATTTGCGAAGATGTCTCGGCCACGATTCCTCTCCTTTTACCGGTCGCGATGTCGCCACTATGACACGTGCGTACTTCGCTGTCGTCTGCGGGCGGGCTTGCGATTCGATACGTTCGCGATACTGTGCACCGATGTAGCTCTGACTGTAATGTATCCTCGCTGAAGGAGGTCAACCATGAACTTCATCGAGCAACTCGACCCCGAGCTCCGAGTCATGATGGAGAAGCTGCCGACCGATCGCGCTTTGGATCTGAATCAGATTCAGAAGGCGCGCGCCGGGATGAAGAAGATGGTGACCGCGATGCTCGAGAATCTGCCTCCCGTCGAGGGCGTGACCGGGCAGGATCGAGCTGCGCCCGGTCCTCAGGGGTCTCCCGATGTTCGGGTTCGCGTCTATCGGCCGAACGATCAGCCGAGCAAGCTTCCCGCGCTCTACTGGATTCACGGCGGCGGATACGTGATGGGTGATATTGAGCAGGACGACCGGCTGATGAAGCAGTTCGTCAAGAGAATCGGCTGCGTCGCGGTATCGGTTGACTACCGGCTCGCGCCTGAGAATCCGTTCCCCGCGCCGGTCGAGGATTGTTACGCCGGATTGAAGTGGCTTTTCGCTCATGCAGGCGAGCTTGGCGTCGATTCATCTCGTATCGCGATTGGCGGCGCCAGCGGCGGAGGCGGGCTCGCCGCGGGGCTCGCGTTGATGGTGCGCGATCACGAGGAAATGAAGGTCGTTTTCCAGCTTCTCATCTACCCGATGATTGACGATCGCAACGTCACCCCTGCCAGTCACGCGATCACCGATTCGCGTGTGTGGCATCGCGAGAGCAACCGCATCGCATGGAAGTACTACCTGGGCCGCGATGGCGGCGGCGCCGACGTATCGCCCTATGCAGCCGCGTCGCGTGCCACCGATCTGACGAATCTGCCGCCTGCCTACATTCCGGTCGGCGCACTCGATCTCTTCGTCGATGAGAATATCGAGTACGCGCAGCGCCTCGTCCAGGCTGGCGTGCCGACCGAGCTCCACGTCTATCCGGGAGCGTTCCATGGATTCGATCTTTTTGCGCCTTCTGCGACGGTCTCGAAGCAGTTCAAGGCCGACCGCGACGATGCTCTCAAGCGCGGGCTTCATAGCCGCAAAGGATGATTCGCATTCATCGCAGGCGAGACTGACTGGATAAGCGCCTCTGTTCCGCTGGCGCAGCCGCACTGATTCTTGTTACAAGAATTGTAACAGAACTGACGCAATCTTTCGTTACGCCACAGTCCTTACCAATCGGAGGGAACCCCGATGGCTGAATACGAGATCCAAATCAAAGGCGGCACGATCGTCGATGGTACGCGCGTTCCGCGCTATCGCGGCGACGTCTGGATCAAAGACGGCAAGGTCGCGCAACTCGGCGGGCGGGCGCCCGGCTTCGCAAAGAAAGTGATCGACGCCGACGGCCTGATCGTCGCGCCAGGATTCGTCGATCTGCACACGCACTACGATGCGCAGATCAGGTGGGATCCCTACTGCACGATCTCAGGTTGGCACGGCGTGACCTCGCTCGTGCTGGGCAATTGCGGCTTCGGCTTTGCTCCCTGCAAGCCTGATTTCCGCGATCGCTCGATGCTCACGATGACGCGCACGGAGGCGATTCCGTACGCCTCGATGAAGGCTGGCATCAACTGGGACTGGGAAACGATCCCGCAGTACCTCGACTCGCTCGATCGTGCACCGAAGGGCGTCAACTGCATCCAGTACATGCCGACCGCGTCGCTGATGACCTACGTTATGGGTCTTGAGGCGGCGAAGACGCGGCCTGCGACGGAACGCGAGCGGGCGGACATGGCGCGCATCCTCAATGAAGGCATGGATGCGGGCCTCTGCGGATTCTCGATTCAGCGGCTGGGGCCGAACTCGGTGCAGGCGGATTTCGACGGCTCGCCCATGGTCACCGACACGATGTGCGATGAAGACATCTTGAACCTCGCGCGCGTGCTGCAGCGACGCGACGAAGGCTTCATGGAAATCACGCAAGGCACGGGAGACGCGCGCGTTGACCTGGCTTTTGTCGAGAAGCTCGCCGATGAGTCGCAGCGCCCGATCCTGTGGCAGGCGGTCATCCCAACTCGCAATAACCCGGAGATCCATCGCCGCAGCATGCGATTCGTCGAACGCAATCGCGCGAAGGGCCGGCAGATCTTCGGCCAGGCAGGAACGGTGCGCTCCGGCTTCGCGTTCACCCTCGAAAACTGGAACCTCTACGACACGCTGCCCGAATGGCGCGTGCTAACCACCGGCACCAAGGAAGAGAAGATCGCCAAGATGAAGGATCCCGCGCTGCGCAAGGCCGTGATCTACGCCAACGACAACTGCGACAACAACTTCAAGGCGATTCAGGCGGGCGTCGGCGGCAATCCGCGACACCTCATTGTGCAGTGGGTCGAGAATATCGACGAGCTCGAGAAGTACGTCGGCAAGTCGCTCGGTCAGATCGGGATGGAGGAAGGCAAGCACCCGATCGAAGCGATGCTCGATATCGCCGTCGCGACGGGCCTCAAGGCGGAGTTCCTCGGCCCCAACCGCGGCTTCAATGCGGACTACATGGCGGAGATCATCAACAACTCGCCGTACACGTTCCCTGGCGTGTCCGATGGCGGCGCGCATACGAAGTTCTTCACCGGCGGTGCGTTCACGACGGATTTCCTCCGCTGGCTCGTCCGCGACGAGCAGAAGATCACGCTCGAAGAGGCGCACTATCGCCTGTCGGCGCTGCCTGCACACGCCGCAGGTTTTCGCGATCGCGGCGTGCTGCGCGAAGGCGCGGCGGCTGACGTCGTCGTTTACGATCTGAAGCGGCTCGACGTCGAGCCCGACTGGGTCGGCGAGATCGTGCACGATCTGCCGGGCGGCGAATGGCGCCGGGTGCAGCACGCGGTCGGTTATCGTTCGATCATCGTGAACGGCGTTGAGACTTTCGACGATGGCAAGTGCACCGGCGCGACGCCGGGCAAGCTCCTGCGCCACGGCCACGCCTGATCGGGATTTTTATTGAGTGACTACAAAGGGGTGGTGCGAAACGCACCGCCCCTTTTCATCTCGTCTGGTCGGCCCGGCCGCAATGGGTATTGACGTTACCCCACTGCGAGGGAAAAAAATCTTGGCATCAGGATGACACCGCCGATAGCATCGCACTTAATCATTCGCGATCGCGGACAAAAGGAACGCGGGGCCAATGCCTGATGGAAAGTCAGCGGATCATGCCGCCGAGCCTCTGGAAGAGAAGGCGACAGCTCTAACCGCGCCGAAGGTGGAGGGGTCAATTGCCCAACCCTCAACGGCAAAGCCGGCCCAAAAGCGCCCACTGTGGATGTGGATCGCTGGCGGGTTGCTCGGTGTGCTGATCTTGATCGAAGGCATTCCGAGAATCATCACCGCGTTTAAGACCGTGTCCACCGACGACGCCTACATCAACGGACACGTGACCTTTGTCGCGGCGCGCGTACCCGGTCAGGTCGTGCGTGCGCTAGTGGACGACAACAACAGGGTGCACAAAGGCGACTTACTCGTACAGCTCGACAAAGAACCGTACCAGGTAAAAGTAGATATAGCGCGAGCGGCGCTGAACGTCGCTCAGGCAGATCTCGTCCAGGCACAAGCCAAGGTTCGAGGCTTGGAGGGCTTAGCGCGCAGCGAATGGTTCGAACTGGCCCATGCTGTTGAGGGTCTCAACAATCAAGTGGCCGACCTGCACGCCAGCGTAGCCGCACTGCAAGCGGCGAACGCGATGCTAGTAAAGGCCCGAGCTGACTATGCGCGGGAAAAGGAGCTTTACGAAAAGCAGGTTATCTCACGGCAAGAGTTCGATACGTACCAGGAAGCCTTTTCTGTCGCTCAGGCTCAATCGGATAAGGCGCAGCAGGATGTGTACCGAATTCGCGCGGGACTCGGCCTTCCGGAAAAGCCCACGCACGGTGACAACCTCAGCGATGTCCCAGCGGCTCTCGATAAAACTTATTCCAACGTCAAGGAGGCCCAGTTCCGTCTCGTCCAGACCGCGGCGCAACTAGGTTCCTTTCATTCATTCGAAGACTCGCCCAACCAGATGCTGGCCGAGTTTTATAGGCGCGATCCATCCGGCAATATCGATTCGATCTTTGCAGGGCTTCTCAAGGATGCACCGGACGTCAAGCGGGCAGATGCCAAATTGAGTGAGGCCGAAGCCGATCTCGAACAAGCCAAGCTAAACCTTTCCTATTGCGATGTCGTTGCTGAGATCAGCGGCGTCGTGACACGCCGGAGCGTCAACCCTGGCGACCAAGTACTGGCTGGACAACAACTGATGGCGTTGCGGTCTTTGACCGATATCTGGGTTGACGCCAACTTCAAGGAGACACAACTTTCCAGGTTGCGTATCGGGCAACCGGTGGACCTCGAGGTCGATATGTACGGGAGCCGACAGCATTTTCAGGGCCGGATCTCGGGCTTCACGATGGGGACCGGATCGACGCTGGCCTTGCTACCGCCAGAGAATGCGACAGGGAACTTTGTGAAGGTCGTACAACGCCTGCCGGTACGGATCGATTTCACTAACTACAATCCTGAAATCAGTCCGCTGTTCATTGGTCTGTCGGTCACTCCTTACGTGTACGTTTATCAGAAACCTAGCGGGCCGGACGCGGGTAAGACCTTTCAAACCTTAATGCCAGCTCCTTCTCAGCGCTAGGGCTCAATGAGTGCCGCAACGCTCCAGGTAGTGCCTCTTACCAGGCGAGCGGCCAGTCCGTGGTTAATCGCGGTGGCGGTGGTGATCCCGACCTTCATGGAGGTCCTGGATACCACGATCGCGAATGTCGCCCTGCGTTACATCGCTGGCGGTCTGTCTGCTGCCAACGTTAACAGCGAATGGGTCATCACCAGCTATCTTGCAGCGAATGCGATCATCCTGCCGATATCTGGATGGCTCGCCCTGCGACTCGGGAGACGGAACTATTTCCTGCTCTCGATCGCGGTGTTCACCTTGGCCTCCGCTTCATGTGGGATGGCCGGAAGCCTGACCTTCATAATCGCATCTCGCGTCGTTCAGGGAGTGGCTGGAGGCGGGCTGCAGCCTTCTAGTCAGGCGGTACTGTTGGATGCCTTCCCGCAAGAGAAACAGGGACAAGCGATGACGATCTTTGGGATGGCGGCGCTTCTTGCGCCGGTTGTCGGGCCGACGCTCGGCGGCTATATCACCGAC
>JASHQJ010000510.1 GCA_030037595.1 Candidatus Binataceae bacterium | reverse complement strand
GCTCTTGCCACTGCTCTTAATCAGCCGCACCGTCTCGGCCTTGTACTCGTCTGAGAACCTCCGCCGTTTCCGCCTCTCCTCCTTCGCCATCGTCCACTCCTTCGCGCGCTACTTTCGCGCTTTTCGGAGTGTCCATCAAACTGGGGCAAGTCCAGCTCCAGCATCTTCTGGTAAGGAGGATACAACAATCCCGATTTTCGAGGGGTTGCCGTAGGATGTTTCGCCGATCCCTCGTTCCAGCCCCTCAGGTTGCACTTCTTCACCGAGAGCCAGCACTCACGGGTGACGTTTCCTGCCGGTATGACGCTGTATGAAACGGAGCCCACCCCAGGCAGAAGCTCTCGCGCTGATGAATCCGCGACGCGGTTCCTGAGCGACCGTACGGCCAGTTTTTAATCACGAGTTATGCGCTCGCCTGAGCACGTTGAATCGCTGCTTTCAACCGACGTTACACGCAGCTTCGCGTCCGCGAGAATCGACGACATGAGAACCGTAATTGAAATCGCCGACGAACAAGGAGCAGACTCCTCGAGCTGGCCAAAAAAAGAGCGGGGACTGTCCGCTATAGTATCTGAGGCGATCGACGCAGGGCGTCCCATCGACAATCTTTGGACACGAAGAACTCTGTGCCGTTCGCTTCTTCAGTCGCCTTATCCGAACCGCGGTTGGACGTGCTTCGATCGATTCTGAATAGTGGATCTCACCTCTACTTGAGCTTAAGGCTTGTTGCTCAGCGATTTTCCAAGTTTGGTAATCGATCGACTATACAAAGAAGGCGTGCGGTGCGCCTTTTCGGTGCACATTATCGACAACCCATAGATCGAGACGCTCAGGACCTTCTGGAGTGACCGCTATCGCTGCCGTGAAGACATCTCTCGAATAGAAGTCGAACCCGCTCCGCGCGGTTTTCGTAATTCAAGTTTACAGCAAGTAGCCGCTGAAGGGGTGCCTATTCAGAGGGCTCCATCGTCTTAGGTGAACACCTCTTTAGCTACTCGAATCACCGTGAAGCTGGGCATGGGTGGAATCTCGTCTGCGCCACTCAATGTAGTGAAACCTGCACCAGTCAGACCATTGACGCATGAGTCGCTCCGCGTTTCATCTCCGGGGCGCGCGTCTGGTGTAGCCGCCGATGCAAAACTGACCCAGGGTCACCGATTGAAAACTGACCCACCCCGGCATGGGGTACTCCGCAGCGGAGGACCTCAAGCTGGTGGCGGAGGCAGCGGTGGAGATCCGGGTCTTGAGACGGCAAGGCAAGGGCATTCGCGAGATCGCTCGGATGCTCGACATGTCACGCAACACGGTGCGACGCTATCTGCGGGTCGAAGGACCGCCGCGGTACGCGCGTGAAGCGCGACCGAGCAAGCTCGACGCATTCAAGCGTTACCTCGATGAGCGAGTGAAAGCCGCCGCGCCGGACTGGATTCCGGCGACCATGCTGCTGCGCGAGCTGCAGGCACTCGGTTATTCGGGCAGATACAGCATCCTCAAGGATCACCTCGCCACATTGCGACTACTGGCCAAGCCGGAGCCGCTAATTCGGTTCGAAACCGATCCAGGACGACAGATGCAGGTTGACTTCGCGACTATCCGGCGCGGGCGTGACCGGCTGTCGGTGTTCATCGCTACACTGGGATGGAGCCGGGCGACTTACGTTGAGTTCGTCACCGATGAGCAGCTGGAGACGCTGCTCAGCTGTCATGAGCGCGGCTTTTACTTCTTCGGCGGAGTGCCGCGCGAGGTGTTGTACGACAACATGCGCACGGTGGTGAGCGAGCGTGATCGCTATGGGCCCGGGCTGCATCGCTATAACCGCACCTTCCTCGACTTCGCGCACCATTATGGCTTCGTGCCGCGCCTGTGCCGGCCTTATCGGGCGAAGACCAAGGGCAAGGTTGAGCGCTTCATCCGCTATCTGCGCGCGAGCTTTACGTCCCGCTGGCCAGCCAGTTCAGTCCCGAGGGACTCAAAGTTGATCGCGACACGGCTAATGTACGAGTTGGAACCTGGCTGCGCGAGGTCGCTAATGCGCGGGTGCATGCGACCACCGGCGAAGTTCCGTTGGTGCGCCTCGAGTTGGAACGCGAGCGTCTGCAACCGATGCCTACGCCATGGCCCGGGCTGATGATTCAGCCTGCGCGCTCGAAACGTCCGCTTCCGATGCCGCGCGGCTATCAACATTCGCTGCAGGTCTACGAAGACCTGGTCACGGCGGAAGTCCTATGAGCCTACAGCATGAGCGGGTGGTGGAGCTTTGCAATGAGCTCCGGCTTGGCGGGGTCGCCGCGCAGTACTCTGCGCTCGCGCAGAGAGCGGCCGAGAAGCACACCTCGTTCACAGACTTCGTCGAGGAACTGCTGAGCGCCGAACGCGAGTCACGGCGCGCGCGAGCTCGCGAGATGTTCGCGAGTATCGCCGGCTTTTCCCACGATCAAGACCCTCGATCAGTACGACTTCAACTTCGCCACCGGCGCGCCCCGCAGGCAGATCATGGAGTTGGCGAGCCTCGCCTTCGTCGAGCGTTGCGAGAACGTGGTGTTCCTCGGACCCTCGGGTGTGGGCAAGACTCGCCTTGCGATCGCGCTCGGCTATCTCGCTACGCAGAAGGGATACAAGACTCGCTTCTTCAGCGCAGCGGACCTGGTTCTGATGCTGGAAGCGGCACAGCGCCAGGGCCGTTACCGCCAGGCCATGCATCGCGCGGTCAATGCCTACAAGCTGCTGGTCGTCGATGAGATCGGCTATCTGCCGATGAGCCGCGAACAGGCTAACCTGTTCTTCCAGGTCGTGGCGCAACGCTATGAACGCGGTTCGATGATCCTCACTTCGAATCTCACATTCGGCAGTTGGGACAGCGCTTTCGCCAGCGACAGCGTGCTCACCGCGGCGATGCTCGACCGCATCCTGCACCACTCGATCATCGCCAGCATCAACGGCGGGAGCTTCAGACTCAAGGACAAGCGTAAAGCCGGACTGATCGCTGCTAAAGCCAGGACCGCGAGACAGTAGGCCGCGTACTCATCATTGGGTTGAAAGTCTGTCGTGCCCTAACAGCGACCGCCGAGCGGGCACTCCGGCTGGTCCCAGTCCCTGCCATCAGCACTCGTGACAACATTGCCCGGTAGCTAGGGCGACGCTGTGACGAAACTCCAGGCACGGGTAATTTTTAACCAGTCGTGCGCGCCTGCGTGGGCGGTGACAGAATCAGACCGTAACGGCTCATCACCTCGGCCATTTTCGCGGGGTTGGGACCGCCCGGGAGGCTGACGACCTCGGCCACGTCGCGAAAATACTGCGCACCGATGTCGGGGGTGAGGACGACAAGGACCCGCGCTACGCGGTCATA